>CAZUWB010000114.1:0-3541 GCA_964623945.1 uncultured Methanosarcinales archaeon
AATCACTTCATTCATAAATCCAAACCTTTAAATACAACAATTTACTCTATTTCAACAGTGAGTTTAAATGTTGAGGTTGGGGGTTTTAGCGTCGACAAGGGCAACTGATATGCAGGCTGTAATTGATGCTATACGCTCCAAAAAGCTCAATGCCGTTATTTCTGTTGTTATAAGCAATAAAAAAGATGCTTTTGCTTTGGAAAGAGCAAGAAATTATAACATAAAAGCAGTCTTCATTGACACAAAAGGCAAGGAAAGGGAACAATTCGACAAGGAAGTGGCAAAAGAGCTTGACAACAACAAAGTTGATTTAATTCTTTTAATCGGCTACATGCGAATATTAAGCTCATGGTTTGTTAACAAATACAAAAACAAAATCATGAACATTCATCCAAGCCTGCTGCCGGCTTTCGCTGGAGGAATGGACAAGGATGTTCACCAGGAAATCCTAAATCATGGCTGCAAGATAACAGGATGCACTTTGCATTTTGTTGACGAAAGCGTAGACTCTGGTCCAATCATAATGCAGAAAGCAGTTGAAATTGATGAAAACGAAACAACAGACTCTTTAAAAGAAAAAGTGCAGAAAGCAGAGCAGGAAATCATTTTGAAAGCAATAGAATTATACGACAAGGGAAAGATAAAAGTTGAAGGAAAAAGAGTGGTGATAAAATAATAAATAAAATACATTAACTATTGAACATTAATCAATTTTTATTTTTTAAAAATAATTCAAAAATTTAATGTTAAAATAAATTTAATGTCCTAAAAAATCAAAGATTTTTGGGGCACCAAAAACGCAATGCGTTTTTTAGTGCGTTAGGAAAGATAGAAAATAAAAACAAAAACATAAGTTTCACATTAATAAAAAATCAAAAAATAAAATGCCTGAAGAACTCGAGCAAATGCCGATTTTGTGGTGGAAAGATAAAAAACTCTTAACGGGAGTTGTACTTGTAATTCTAAGCTTCATTCTAGGAGTTTATGGCAAGGTCCTTATTGTTGTAAAGTTCTATGAACCTGTCCAGCTGATAACAGGCATTTCAATCTACGTTTTCAGCTTTATCCTGCTCTTTTTGGGAGCTTTCTTAGTTGGGTGGGAAACTACAAAGCTGATTCATTACAGAATACAACATCATGTTAAAAAAACTGTCAGAACAACATACCACCATGCCAAGCAATTTCCGAAAAGAAGTTATCACTATACTAAAGAACTGCACAGGAAAGGTATGGATAAAATAACAAAGACATCAAAAGTTGTTGTAGACAAAATCAAGCCCTAAAAAACTTCAAAGAAGTTTTTTGGGCCCCAAAAATCAAAGATTTTTTAGGGCACTAAAATGATAAAAACAGCATTAATCTCGGTTTCAAACAAAGAAGGAATTGTAGATTTGGCAAAACAGCTTTCCAAGCTCGGAATTAAAATAATCTCGACCGGAAACACAGCTAAACTGCTTAAAAAAAATAAAATCAATGTCACTTTGGTCTCTGAAATAACAAAGTTTGGCGAAATGCTTGACGGCAGAATAAAATCTTTGCACCCGAATATTTTGGCAGGAATTCTTGCTGATAAAAAACATTCTAATGAGTTAAAAAAATTAAAAATAAACCCGATTGATATGGTAGTTATAAATTTTTACCCTTTTGAAGAAATCATAAAGAATAATATAAGCAAAGCCATAGAAAACATAGACATAGGCGGGCCTTCTTTGGTAAGGGCAGCTGCAAAAAATTACAAAAACGTTTTAATTGTTGTTGATGTAAAAGATTACAGCAATGTGATTGAAAAAATAAAATATAAAAAAATAAGTGATGATGGTAGGCTAAAATTAGCAGCCAAAGCTTTTTCCTACAGCGCAAAGTATGACACAATAATAAACAATTTTTTCAATCAACTTACAAAAGACCAATTCCCAGAAACTCTGAATTTAACATTCAAAAAAATACAAAATTTGAGATATGGCGAAAATCCTTATCAAAATGCGTCTTTCTATAGCGATGTTTTTATCAATGAAAGTTGTGTCGCATCCTCAAAGCAGTTGCAGGGAAAAGAATTGTCATTCAACAATATACTTGATGTTGATGCTGCATTTGAGCTTGTAAAGGAATTTGAAAAGCCGACTGCTGCTGTCATAAAGCATACAAATCCCTGCGGAGTTGCTTCTGCCTCAACAATAGAAGAAGCTTACAGAAAAGCACATGAAACAGATCCAAATTCGGCATTTGGAAGCATTGTCGCTTTGAACAGGAACTGCAATGCAAAAACCGCTGAAATTATGAAACATTTGTTTGTTGAAGTTGTAATAAGCCCTAAATTTGAGAAAGATGCCTTATCTGTTTTAAAAGAAAAAAAGAATTTAAGGTTGCTTGAAACAGGAGCAATAAAATCTGACGGAAACAACGTTTCCGTGGAACTTAAAAATTATAAATTTTTAAGTAAGCAAAAAAATAATTATGATTTGAAAAAAGTTAAAGGCGGAATTCTTGCGCAAACTGAATACAAGCCAGAATTGAATAAAAAGAATTTAAAAGTTGTTTCAAAAAGAAAGCCGACAAAAGAAGAGTTAAGTGCATTAATTTTTGCATGGAAAGTCAACAAGCACGCTAAATCAAACTCAATTGTTCTGGTGAAAGACGATGTTACTGTTGGGATTGGAGCTGGCCAGATGTCAAGAGTTGATGCTGTTAAATTGGCAGTAATGAAGTCTGAAGGAAAAAGCCAAGGCTCTGTAATGAGCTCTGATGCTTTCTTCCCATTTAGAGATGGAATTGATGAAGCAGCAAGAGGTGGCATAACAGCAATAATCCAGCCAGGGGGCTCTTTAAGAGACAAAGAAATCATTGATGCCGCAAATGAGCATAACATTGCAATGGTCTTTACTGGTGTAAGGCTGTTTAAGCACTAAGTTTAAATACTTATTAGAAAATAAAATATATATTCAAAATTGTGAGGTGAATAAAAAATGGTTCCAACTGTTACTATAAATTATATAGCAGTTTTAGTTGCTGCAATTGTGAATATGGTTCTTGGCTTTTTGTGGTATGGCCCTTTGTTTGGCAAGCAATGGATACAGATGATGAATTTTGATAAGAAAAAGATGGAGGAAGCCAAAAAGAAAGGGATGGGCAAAACTTATGTGGTTGCTTTTATATCAACTCTGTTAATGTCATACATTCTTGCACATTTTGTTAAATATACACAAGCAGCAACAATTGCAGAGGGAATTACTGCCGGAGTTTGGCTTTGGCTTGGATTCATTGCAACAGTACAACTCAGCATGGTTTTATGGGAAGGAAAGCCGGTAAAACTTTACTTGATAAACATAGCATATTATTTAGTGGCTCTTGCAGTTATGGGCGCAATTTTGGCAGTTTGGGTTTAACATCAAAATTCCACTATGTCATGAAAATCAAAGATTTTCAGGATACCAAAAATCACTTTGTGATTTTTTAGTATTTCATAAGTGGTTTACGTATAGTCTAATAATTACATGGAATTTGGATGTTGCAAAACCGACAAAAGCACAGCTTTTGTGGTCCA
>CAZUWB010000115.1:0-3479 GCA_964623945.1 uncultured Methanosarcinales archaeon
CATGCACAACAATAACATGTGAATGTCCTTTTTTCAAAAGCCTTTTCTTTGTTATCATTAAGTCTTTTTCAGACAAATCAGTTGCATAAACCCTGCCATTTGGATTAACAGATTCTGCAAGGTGCATTGTCAATGTTCCAACAGAGCAGCCAAACTCAAGAACTCTCTTGCCTTTTACATCTCCTAATAATGCAAGTATCTCGTTGATTACATTTTTTGGAAGGATTATTTTCTCAGTTAACAGTGTAAGGTACGCAAGAGCATCATTCAGTTTTATTATGGCATCAGGATCGTAATAAAATTCAAGCAGCAGATATATTGGCACTCCTAAAAAAATAAGCGAAGCTCCTAACTTCAAAGTGTTAATCGCGCTTGAATCTGAAGTAATCCAAGCAATCATAATTCCAATTATAAACAAAACGAGAATAATCGAAGTGAGTGTTGCTAAAGGCACTTTAAAAATTCTATTCGCATAAGGCTCTTTGTTTCTTAATATAGGCACAGCCAAAATAATGAAAAAATACATTATAAATCCCAGAGGCAGCAACAAGCTCAACAATGGTTTGTATCTTCCAAAAGCCATTCCAAATACCACTAATGAAACAATTGTTTGAAAAATTATTGCTTTGTAGGGAGTCTGAAATTTTTCATGTATGCTGCTAAATTGAGCTATGAACAATTTATCTCTTGCTAATGCAAGTATCAACCTTGGCATTGTTATTATGCCGCCGGCAGCAGAGCCAATAAGGGCGACAAAAATACCGAAATTAATCAATTTCATTCCAATATTGCCAAGTAATCGCTCAGATACAATTGCAAGCGGAGCGCTTGATGTCGCTAATATCTTCCAAGGAATAACTCCGAGCGAAACTACAGCAACTAAAGTTCCAAGAAGCCCTATTATTATTGTTCCTATCAAAATAGCTTTTGGTATTACTGTTTCTGGCTCTTGGGTTTCTTCTGCAAGATACGTTGCGCCTTCCCAGCCAAAAAAGCTTTCTGCAATGAAGAATATAGTTACAAAAATTGATGAAATCCCAAAAGTAAAAAACGGAGAATAATTTGCTGAATTAATGTGAAAAACTCCCGGAAATATGATTGATAAAAGCACGCTAATGGATACAAAAGCGAAAACAACAAGCAAAAATGCGCTTGCCTCAATTCCAAAGTAAGCAACCAAGTTTAATATTATTATAAACAATATGCTTATGCCAATCTTTAACCATAATTGCGAAGGATCTGGAATTAAATAATCAATTGCTGCAACAACAAGCAATGAAGTTGTTAAGTTCCCAACAAGCCAAGCAACCCACCCCATCAAAAAAGAAAAAAAGCGATTGTAGGCATGCTTGCTGAACTCATAAATCCCGCCGGCTTTTGGGTACATAGATACTAGCTCAGCAAAATACATGCTGATGAGCAATACAGCAATGCTCAGAATGATCCATGAAAGAATTGAAGCATTTCCAGAGTGGCTTGAGCCGATTGCAGCGCCGAAAAACAAGCCAGTGCCCATAATAGAAGCGATAGACAAAGAAAGTATAGTCCAAAACCCCAGAACCCTCTTTAACTCAGCCATTATTCTGAATCTTAGGCTTTATATTTAAAAACAATTGTATGTACTTCAATGTGGTAACTAAATCAAACAGAAACAAATAAATAAAGTTGTTTAAAGTAATATAAAAATGAGAAAATTAATAATTTTTTGCATTGTTTTATTTATATTGCCAATAGTAAATGCTGATTGCATAGTTCCTAGTGAAATTAAAGAGATAAAAGAAAATGTTGTTTTTTGTTATGGCACATATAATCTTGAAAGTGGCGTAAAAATAGTTAATGATAATATTGCGATTGACTGTGGCAATTCTATTTTAACAGGTAATGGCTTTGGTTATGGAATTTTGTTAAAAGACAGAAATAATGTTGTTGTTCAAAATTGCAATATATCAAATTATGAAATTGGCATATACTTGGAAAATACAAACAACAGCTTTGTTAATAATAATTACCTGACAAAGAATAAATTTGGCATTGCTTTATTTAACTCATTTAATAACAATCTTGACAATAACATTCTCTATGAAAACATTAATGACAATGAAATAAGCTATTTCCAGAGCCCCCTTCAGGGAGAAGAATTAAGTGTTGATAAAAAAGAAGAAATAAGCGTGCCGCAGCAAATAATGGAAGAAGTAATAAAAGTTAAAAAGCCATTTCTGAATGAGAACGAGGTTTTGGATGAAGTGGACTTGATATTCAGCAAATACTTTATTGCAACCCAGGATAATTTGGAAATAAGCAGAACTGTTTTTTACAATGAAAGCGACAAAAGCACAACAATAGTGCTTTATTTAAAGCCCAAAAAAGTATTGTTAAATCTAAGTGTTTATGAAAAAATACCGAAATGTGTGAGCTCGTACGTCAATCAGTTGTTGTTTGAAACTGCCAATTATGAAGTTATAAACAATGATCCTCTTATATTATGGACATTTTCAAGGCTTGAAAATGAAAAGGAAATTTCTTATAAAGTTTTTAAAAAAATTGACGAAGAGTGCAAGAATTTGCTTACAGCTTTCGGCATTGCAACTGGCATTGAAGAATTTAAAAATAAAGAAAATATTTTAATTAAAAAAGAGCAAAAGAATGTAAATTATTTGTTGATTTTTTCAATAATAATAATTATTGTTTTTATTATAGTGCGTTTGTATTTATTCAAGCCGGCAAAAAAATAATTATTTCAGATAAGAGCTTATTTTTTGATGCTCAGGATACAAAATTGTTATTCTGTTTCTGCCATTGTCTTGAATTAAGACATTATCATTTATATTCGCTATCGGCTCGAAATAGTCTGTGCTGTAGGCATAGTTTATGTTTTGAGTTAGCTCATTCTTTTTTAAATCCAAGTTCAATTCTACAACACTATGAACTTCATTATCAACTTCCATTTCTTTTATTGTGTAGTAATTGCTTGGGTATGTGATAGATAATATCTCTTTCCTAAAATCATTATAATTTCTTATGAAAATGCTGTTTAGAAAAATCAGGTTGTTGTCGTAATATAGATTTGCGGATATGTCTTTCAGCCCTTTGTAGACAAAAGTGCTCAGCAGGCTTGATATTTGGTTGTTTTTTAATGGATGCCTTAAGTAATTTACAATTTTGTTTAGAACAATATTTTTTCCCACAAAATCCACTAAGCCGTCATAATCTCTGTAAACTTCACCTTCAATTCTCTTTATGCACAATCTATATCTTTCGCTTTCTTGGGGTATATTAATGCCAAAATTCTTTACAACATCTTTATCAAAATACCAGTAAGTGGAAACCGGATTAACTGTCATGCACCTAAACCCGAAGCCAGATTCATCGATTTCTACTTTAGCTGTGCTGTTCGTTTCTATTGTATCCGTATATGTAGCTGTAGAATAATTAAGCTTGCCTTTTTCAATTTCATATAAAGACTCTTCCTTAGAAACTGT
>CAZUWB010000116.1:0-3478 GCA_964623945.1 uncultured Methanosarcinales archaeon
AGGTAAAAATGGAAGAGGAGTCCCAGGGCCAGGATTATCTGAATATGTTTGGATAAAATACCAATAGAAAATGCAAGATTTCATCAAACATTGGTCTAATGAAATAGAGCACATTAAATTAAGTGAGTATGATAAAAATCAATGTAGTATTATCAGGAATGGTTTTGAGATAGCAAAAATTAATCTAATGATGTCTAGACCAGGTCATTTATATACATTTGAAGTACAAGAGGAGGTAGACAATTTAAATCAAAAATTGAATAGAACTTTAGAGGATGCCTATTCTAGGTATAGGAAAAATTCTTGGTGGTATAAACTATTAACAAAAATAAGAGTACCTGCTTTTAATATAAAATTATAAATTATTTTGATATTGTTTCTTTCTGAGAAAAGTGCGCTCATCAGTTACTTTCCGTTCTTCATCGGCTTTCGCCTTGGTGGGTGTTCATCTCATTCATCGCGCACTTAATTAGAATTAGAGCTAACTTTTTAAGACTTTCCGTTCAAAACCAGTGATTCCAAAACCTCTTGCTTCTCAGAAGCATATAAAAATCCAATTTGGTTATAAAATTTAGTCAGATTATCTTTTCCTTTGATATAAAATCTACCGCAAAAGGCTCTCCTTTTTTGTTTTCGCAATTGAATATGGGAAGTGCTGATGTCAAAATGATTTAGCATAGCTCTAACTTGATTGAGAAATTGAAGCAAATTTGGCACAAATTCTTTAGTTTTGGATAATACAAACTGAATCCTAAATTTATTATCTTGAGGCTTTGAGCCTTCATTGCCGTAGATAGTAGACAGAAATATCCTTTTTATATTGTCTGGCCCATAATAAATCCACTCTGGAACTAAAAAGGGCTTATATACTTTGTTTCCAGTAGGAACTCCCAAAGAATTAAATAGCATAGCTAAACTTTTATTGTAGATACCTACCCTAAAACAAGAAGAATGGTAAGCGACAGAAAGCTTTTCCTGATTAAAAACTGATAAAAAATATTTTTTAAATAAATCTACATCCTCTTTTTGATTAAAAAAATAATTAATTTGTTGAAGATTTTCCCTGAGATGACCATCGCACATAAGGAAGCCAACGTTCATAGCCAAAAAAGTGCTAATATCTTTGTGATTACTAATCTCTTGGTCAGTTCTTAAAATTTCAAATTTATTTGTTGTTAGGAGTTTGATTATTTCCCTTCTATTTTCAAAATCATAAGGCAACAGATAATTGTCATAAATAGAATTTAATTTATCCTTATTATTTGAAGAATAAAGATATCCTCCTTTCAATTGAGTTTTAGTTCTTGTAAGTTTGCCTTTTTGGTATAACCTAGATATAATAGTACTAGCTCTTAGAGGGTCAATTCTATCTATGGTTTTAGAATTGTAAATCTGGCAAATTTTTCTAAGATTAAATACTGAATCGGGATTAGCTTCAATTAATTTACACATTTTTTCAGCTTTCGATTGAATTTTTTGATTGTTATTTTTTGAAATCATTTTAAATCATATCTTTTTAGGTTGAAACTGCGTAAAAGACTTTTGCTGATAAGCGAAAGGCTTAATTTGGCAGTTGAGACAATTTTGGAGATTTTAAATGATAAAAATCATCAAAAAATTAGAGAAATCTAGTTTATAAATCTGACGCGCAAATGTCCAGTGCTTATTTACAATATAGATATTAATTATACCCTAATAAACCCTGAAATCAACGCAAATCCTGTTGACTCTCGGAGAAAACTGCCCGCACTTTGCAATTTTCAGGATTTTGCATTTTTTCTTGTTTTTTTTGCATTCGTCATTGATAGTCTTGGTTATTGGCTCGTATTTATCTTCTTCAGAAAAACTGTAAAAATGTATTATTCCTCTGTTCTTTATTTTTTTAAGCGCCAAGCCAAGATAATTCTCCGCGCCTTTCGGCAGCGGCATCAGTATCCTGTCGAATTTCCTGTTTATTTTAGGCAGAATCTTCTTGGCATCCCCTAAATATAATCTTACCTTATCCTCAACCTTGTTTAATTTTACATTCTCCAATGCGTATTTATGGGCTGTTGGATTGATTTCTATCCCGTATATTTCTTTTGCTTTTGAATTCCTTGCTATCGTTATTGGATATACACCACACCCGGAAAACATCACCAAAACAGACTCATCATTCTTTACCTGCAAAAATATCCTTTTCCTTTCCGTGCTTAATCTGGAGGAAAAGTATACTTTCTCTGCATTTAATCTCAGTATTGAATTATTCTCCTTGTGCTCCGTTTCTTTTGTTTTCTCTCCCGCAATTATTTTTAGTTTTGGTGTCCTGTACTTGCCGGAATATTTCCTTGTTTTTTTGCAGACTGTCTTGATGTGTTTATGCAAGCCCATTATAGCCTCTCCTATTATTCCTTCTTTTTTTGCTAATTCTTTAGGGAAACCTGAAAATATAAGGATAGAGCCTACAATATCATAAGAAGAGGGGATGAGGCTAAGCTCTCCCGGTGTTAGCTTTCGTTTCAGCAAGTCTTTAAGCTTATTTGCCATTTTAGAAATCTGAGAGTGATTTTTGCTGTTTTTTCACATTCCCTTTGCTGAATTTTTCCAAAGTGGATTTTACCCTTTCCTCTGAAAAATCATGAACGCCAACCAATAATTCATATAAATTCTCTCTGTCAACATTATTCCATTTTAGTTCATAATCGTCAGTTACTGGCATTTTTTTGATTAGATAATAAACGTCTGTCCATGGAAACTCAAAGCTATTGCCCCATTCCACTTCCTTGAATAAATTATCAAAATCAGTCTGGTGTTTTTTGACCAATTTTAAGGCATTCTTCGGGCCTATTCCTTTTATGCCTCCGGGATTGTAGTCGGTGCCTATAATCATCGCTAATGCAATTAGCTGATCCGAATCTACTCCTAAAATATTAAGGTTTTCTGAAAGATCTATCAGCTCAGGTTTTACTGTATCATACCCTAGTGTCTTTCCTTTTTTTCTTTTTCCTGCTATTGACAGGTTCCTTACAAGTTTTGTTGCCCCATGAATCAAAGAATCAAAATCCTGGCTGCCAACAGCATACCCTTTATTTTTGCTTATCATATAGGCTGCCTGGGCTTCCCCCTCAGAAGGCGCCTGCACAACAGGAAGCCCCAGAAACTCAACCAGCTTTTTTGACTCCTCAACAATCTCCTTTGTGAGCCTTGTCATTCTTGAGGCGTATTTCTTCATATCCTCAACCTCTTCTTTTTCTTTCGCTTCCATGTATTTTTTCTCTGCTTCCAATTTTATGAGATTCCTCTGCTCTGCCGTCTTCTGCTTCAATTCTGGATGCTTCCCATCAAAGACAAAAGCTATCTTTATTCCCCTCTGCATAAGGTTCGCAGTCCTTGCGAACAAGCCTACAAGATGGGAAGTCACATTGCCTTTGGAATCCATGAGTAGAGTTCCGTCTCTTCCTCTTATTGTAGTCAGAAACTGGTACAGCACATTATAGGC
>CAZUWB010000117.1:0-3466 GCA_964623945.1 uncultured Methanosarcinales archaeon
ATTTTGCACCTGCCAATATTTCCATCCTTTTTTGGAATAAATGCAGATTATCAATTTGTTCTTCTTTCTGAATTGCCATGATATATATCTTAAATCACCTTATTATTTAAAGGTTTAGCTTTTTCGTTGCTCCCGAGTGGAAAGAAAAGTAAATAGTAATTGGCAGACTATAAGGAATCACTGCAAGGAACTTGAAATTTTTGGTATTATTGCAATTGAGAAAAAGACGAGTCATGAAAGGAATAACAAACCATACTTTGAAATTATGATAACTAAAGCTGGAATTGAAGCGTTGAAGAAGTTTGATAAATAGGTTTGTATTAGTGTATTACTACTTTTTGTAACCTAAACAAATATAAAAATAAGTCTATTAACCTCATTTATTATGACTTGTAAAATATGTTATTCTAAGGAGGTGTTAGATGGGGATTCAGTTGTATGTCCTGTTTGTACTAAACTTAATATTTTACCAAAAGATAAAACAATAGAGATATGTAAAAAAAATTACGAATGGATTAATTCTGGATTTACTCAAGTTTTGAACAAATTTGAAAAACGAAGGCTTGTTGTATGGTTAATGGGAGAAAGAGAAAAATTAGCAACACAATTTTTTGTAGATAGACCTGCAATTGAGCTTAGCAAATTTTTATCTATAAATGTTTTAATTAAAAGAGTAGTCAATTCTTATGAAGCAAGAGGTAATGAAGAAGCAAATGAGATTAACACTCATGAATTAATAGATTTATTTGCTCAGTTCATAAATATAATAGAAAAGTTATATCTTATTAATGAAAATTTTGGTTATTATGTCATTGTAGAGAATACTGATTTCGAAAAATTACAACCATATGAAGTAATGTCAAAACTAAGATTTGTATACGATGAAGAGTGGTTACCAATAATTAAAACTTTTGAACAACATCTTATTATGAATGAAGAATCAGCTAAAATATTTTTTGAAAAAAGTAAACAAGAATACGAAAAAAATCGTACAAATCAGCAAACTCGTGTAAATTTATCTATTAAAGACAGAATACAGCAGTTATATCCGTTCTTAGAAGGGTTTATGGCAGCCTTGAACAAAAGTAAGCCATTTTCTGATGTATTTGATTTAAGTTTCTTGTTGGATAAAAAAATTCCACCAGAAATATTGATGGAATTAGCATTATCATTTAAGCACGTAAATGGACTAATGAATATGATACCAGCAGATGAATTTAAATCCATGCTCAAATCAAAATTTCCACAAGAGCAGGACGAGCTTTACAAAACTCTAATTTTTAAACCTGATAATAAAAATAAGTTTCCGATAATAGCTGAATTTGATGGTAATGTGTTTATTTCTATAGATTTTATTAAAATTATGGCTCTTTTTTATTATCCTTTTTATTATAAATCCCTGTTTGATGAAGAAACCCACAGATTATCTGATATATTCGAAAAAGTAGAAGTTCCTGATAAATTACGCAAACAAGGATTTAATGTAATAACTAATATTACAGATAAAAAGAATTCCACCTTAGAAATTGATACTGTTGCATGGAAAGACAATACTGTTTACGTTGTAGAAACAAAAATTTGGGTATCAGAAAATTTTTCCAACATAGGAAAGTACATGGACAAAGAATTAGAGATTTAATTGGAATTGTTGAGGGATGGGAATTTACCACAAAGGATAAAAGTAAACCACCAGAGAAAAAACCTAAACCAAGCTTACTCTCAAAAATTGAATTTGTTAAGAAAAGGATGAAAGAGATTTATCCTTTATTTGAACGTTTCAATAAAGTTAAAGGCATGATTATAACTAAAAGTTATCCTTCTATATCTTCTTATAAAGGTGTAAAAATAATTGGAATAGAAGAGATTTGTAAATTGTAGATGTTTAGGTTTTATTTAAAAACCAAATACATAACAAATATGTTTGAAAATACATATTCAACCCAAGAAATCTTTATAAATGCCTTTATATATTATATTAAAATTAAGAAAAGATTAATTATGAGTTTTTTTGGCGAAAAACTCAATTGAAGCAGCTTTTTTGGCGAAAAGCAGCTTAAAATCAGCTTATCTTTGAAATTCTAGTTTTTTAGTACGAAAAAAACTATAAAACGGTATTAAATCAGTCTGTTGACACAAACTAATTCTAAGTGGGTAATTAAAGAAGAGCAATATAAACATTTCGGTATTGTAAAGTTTATATTGTAAAATATATAAAAACCATGAAGGCTAGGGAAAAAGGGGGCAGATAAAAATGGATTTTTTAGTAGAGGGTGCAATAAAACAAGCTGCAGATACAAGCTTGGGTTTTGAAGTAGGACAAGCAAACATAAAAGTTTTAGGCGTTGGTGGAGCTGGCAACAATATGGTTGGATGGCTCTACAAAAAAGGTATTAAAGGTGCTGAAATAATAGCATGCAATACTGACAAGCAGCATCTCAGCATTATTGATGCTGATAGGAAATTCTTGATTGGAAAGGGCGTTACTCGAGGTCTTGGTTGCGGTGGCTTCCCTGAAAAAGGGGCTGAAGCAGCAAAAGAATCATTGCAGGAATTAAAGGAAAGCCTGAAGGGAGCAGATATGGTTTTTGTCTGCGCTGGAATGGGCGGTGGAACAGGAACAGGAGCTGCTCCAGTAGTTGGGCATGTTGCAAAAGACACAGGCGCAATTGTAATTGGAACTGTTACAATGCCTTTCAAGATAGAAAGAGCAAGAGTTGACAAAGCAGAATTTGGTTTGCAGCAGCTAAGACAAGTTTCTGATACAGTCATTGTAATTGACAACAACAGGCTTGTTCAAATTGCAGGCAATTTGCCAATACAACAAGCATTTGCAGTTGCCAATGAATTAGTAGCTACAATGATAAAAGGAATTGTGGAAACGATTGCAGTTCCATCTCTAGTTAATCTAGATTATGCTGATGTAAAGGCAATAATGCAAAACGGCGGAGTTGCTGTAATTGGAGTTGGCTCTAGCGATACAAACAACAGAGTTGAAGAGTCTGTAAAAGGAGCTTTAGCAAACCCATTGCTTGAAGTGGACTATAGAGGTGCAACTGGAGCTTTAATTCATGTTGTAGGCGGACCAGACATGACATTAGATGACATCAACAGAGTAGGTGAGCTAGTTACAGAATCGCTTGACGATGATGCAAATGTAATCTGGGGCGCTAGAGTAGTTGATGACATGAAAGGCAGGCTTACTGTTATGACTATCATTACAGGCGTTAAAAGCCCGTGGATACTTGGTAAAGTAGATTATTCAAGACCATCACCTGAAGCAGTTGCAGTTTCACATGAGCTTGGAATTGAACTTGTTCATTAGGCAAAATTCATGATCACCCCTTTAGTCTTTGTGGTGAGATTGTTTCTTTGCCTTCATTTAGAAAACCACCCCCAACGTTTTTAATGATGAAGGCAAGCGGTGGCTCAGCGATGGGCCACATTTTTTTATTTTAAGTATTAGTTA
>CAZUWB010000118.1:0-3433 GCA_964623945.1 uncultured Methanosarcinales archaeon
TCGCCAGAATTAATTTTTTCAAGAAAATCTTATTTCTATCCCGATATGGCAAAAAATTATCAGATTTCTCAATATGATATACCTCTTGGAAAAAATGGAAAATTAAAATTAAGAAATGGAAAAGAAATCGGAATTACAAGAGTTCATATGGAAGAAGATCCTGCTTCTTTAATTCATCCTGCTGGTTTGAAGGAAAGCCAATATGTTTTGGTTGACTATAACAGAAGCGGCAATCCACTTGTTGAAATTGTAACAGAACCGGATTTAACATCTCCAGATGAAGCAAGAGACTTTATGAAGCAATTGATTACTGTGCTTAATTACTTAGAAATTTTTGACATCAATTCTGGAATTATAAAAGCAGATGCAAATGTTTCAATAAAAGAAAGTGATTATACAAGAATTGAAATAAAGAACATAACAGGATTTAAGGAAATAGAAAGGGCATTGCTGTACGAGGTTAACAGGCAAAAAGAGGAAGCAAAGCAACACAAGCAACTTCATCAGGAAACTAGATCATGGGATTCCGAAAAAGGCATTACATTTTCCTTGAGAAAAAAAGAAACAGAAGAGGATTATGGCTATATAATTGACACTGATCTAACTATTGTTGAAATCACAGATAAACTGGTTAAGGAAATCAAAAAAGAAATGCCGGAACTTGCTCAGGATAAAGTAAAGAAATTCGTTGAAAAGCACAAGATAAAGAAAGAAGACGCTGAAATTCTTGCTGCAGAAAAAGAATTGGCAGAAATGTTTGAGAAAGTGGCAGAAGAAATTGACCCAGTTTTGGCTGCAAAATGGTTAAGAAGAGAATTGGTTAGAGTTTTAAACTATAACAAAAAAGAGCTTCATGAAGTTGAAATTGATGAAAAGCATATTATTGACTTATTAAAATTAGTTGAAAATAAAAAAATAACAGACAATGTAGCTTCTAAAATTTTGGAAAAACTTATCGAAAAGCCATTTGATATTAAAGAATATGTTAAAAAAGAAAAACTCGAAGCTGTTTCTGATATTGAAGAACTTGAAAAATACTGCAAGGAAGCAATAGAAGAAAATCCACAGGCGGTTGCTGATTATAAAAAGGGAGAAAAGAAAGCATTGAATTTTATTGTCGGAGCTATTATGAAAAAAACAAGAGGAAAAGCAACACCGAAAGAGGTTAATGAGATAATTTTAAGGTTGATAGCAAAATAATTTTAATTTTCTATTATTCTTTCTAAGCTTTTATTTTTACTGTTCCAAAACAATCCTTTTTTCCTTAATCCTTCTCTAATCTTTTTAGGATTATAATGCAAAATTCGAGCTGTTTTATCCAAGCTATTGTACATCTTAATTCTCCTGATGACCAAATCAATTTCTTCTTCAGTTAATTGACTGGCTTGAAAATGTCTATTTCCTCCTTGAGAATTAAGCTTGTATCCTTCTTGCTTCCAATAATTCCTTATTGTACGAATAGAAGGAGGATTTTCCATTCTAGATTGCAATAGCCTAGCAGCTTCTGCAGCATTTCCATTAGCTGCATCATACACTCTCAGAATTAAGAATATTTTTGAAGGATCATTACAATATCCCGCTCCTTTGTATTTTCCCATAATTCTCTGGAACTAATAATAATTTAAAAAATTATCTCAAATATTTTTGTTAATAGAAATTAAAAATAAATTCTATAACTCAATCTCCAAAATCCTTCCAACCTCTTCTCTTACTCTTTTATCAAAATCTGGCACTGTCTCTCCTTCCTGCTTTTCTGTGTTCAAGATTTTCATAAAATTTCTTATAAGTTCTTCTTCTTTTTCCAAGCTTAAATTTTCTAATTTTATTTGTCCCAAATGCTCTTTTATCAAAAATTGCTCAACATCCTCAACATTTCTTGCGTCTGTTTTAATCTCTTCAAACTCTTTTGAAACAACAGCATGGGAGCTTTTCATAACAAAATAAGCTGATTTATCATAAAGCGCATTAAAGATTTCTTTGAAATCTATGTCGCTTGGCTTGCCTGATTCCAAAATGCCTTGCAGTCTTATCAAAACTATGGTATTGTTAAATTCCTTATTTTTAATTTCATCAAGGATTTCATTTTTTATTTGCTCAGGAGTTTTATGGTTGCAGTCTTTGTTCATTTTAAATATGTTGTAAATCTGTATTGGCTCCCATTTTGCATTGCCGTCTTCAACAATATAGAAACCTCCTCTTTCAAGCTTTTCAAGCTCTGCAAAACTATTTGGAAACAAAGGTCCAGGATAAGCAATTCTACCATATCCTTCAATTTGCTTGTCATCAACGATATGCACATGCCCACCTGCATAATAATCAAAGCCTTTTGGCAGCAATGATAATGGCTGAGAAATTATATTTTCCATCTCTTTTGGCTTGAGCTCATCAATTCCGGAATGAAACAAGAATATTTTGTAGCCATTTTCCTTTTCCAAATGCTCTGTAATTAATTTTTCATAATAAGTTTTTTCCAAAGCGCCTCTTTTGCCTAAAATTCCTGTAATTTTCGCTCCAGTTTTCTTGTCAACTGCAAATTTCAGCTTTAATTTTCCATCTTCCATAGTTCCTTTAAAGACATTGACAAACAAGCCAGCTTCTTCCAGCACATCAAGGATTGTCTTTCCGCTTGGGCTGTAGTCATGAGAGCCCGGCACAATGTAAACTGGAATGTCTAAATCTTTTAATTGCTTGAATTTGCTCACAACTGTTTTTAAATTGTCCAATCTTGGAAACGAAGTGTTAAATAAATCGCCTGCAATAAGAATAAAATCTACTTTTTCCTTGATGCACTTCTCAACAGCCTTGCTAAACGCATTCGTGCTTGTATCTTTCAGCTTAGGGTCTCTCCAAGAACCTATATGGCAATCAGCCAAATGAGCAAATTTCATAATCTATGGTAATGAATATGTTTATTTAAAATTATGGTGTTAAAAATTAATCCTAAACATAATATTTATAAATTAATTACTTAATCTAAAAATAAAAGGTGATTTAATGACAACAAAGATGGTTGCAGCCAACAATATCCAGAAAGGCAACTTTATAATTCTGGAAGGCGCTGCCTGCAGAGTTGTTGATGTTGAGATTTCAAAGCCAGGCAAGCACGGCCATTCAAAAGTCAGGGTATCCGCTGTTGGATTGGTTGACGACAAAAAAAGGATTGTTGTTATGCCGGGACATGACAATGTTGAAGTTCCAATAATTGAAAAAAGAACAGCCCAAATTTTATCTGTTCAAAATGACAAAGCAAATGTAATGGACTCTGAAACCTATGAGACATTTGACTTGAATATTCCAGAAGAGTTTAAAGGGCAAGTTGTTGAGGGCTCTTCTGTGCTTTATTGGACAATTTTGAATGAAAAAGTTATAAAACAAGTAAAGGGAAGTGATTAAATGGTTAAGCAAGAAACAATCAAAAAAACGAAGTTTTTTT
>CAZUWB010000119.1:0-3390 GCA_964623945.1 uncultured Methanosarcinales archaeon
GGTTTCGGTCATAACTAATGTGAAGATTGAGCATACAGAACTATTGGGCAAAACAGTTGAAAAGATTGCATTTGAAAAAGCTGGGATAATTAAAAATGAAGTGCCAGTTGTTACAGGCGCAAAAGGCAAGGCTTTGAAAGTCATTAAAAAAATTACTAAAAAGAAAAATGCTCCATTGTTAAATTCTAAAAAATATAAGAAGATAAAATTTGAAAATCTTCAAGGGGGATTTCAACAACAAAACTCCAGTATAGCATTAACAACAATAAAAATATTAAAAAAATTAAATTTAATTAAAATAAATAATAAACAAATTAAGGATGGAATCAAAAAAACACAATGGCCAGCAAGGCTTCAATTTATCTCTAAAAATGTATTGATTGATTGCGCCCATAATCCATCAGGATTTAAAATTTTAAAAAAAGAGTTAGAAATAATAAAAAATAAGAGAAAAATTAAGAGTATAATTTTTGTAGTTGGATTTTCCAGGGAAAAGGACATTGAAACAATGTTAAAGACAGTAAATTCATTAATTTCAACAATAATATTTACTAAATCACAAAATGAGAAAGCATTAAATCCCGCAATATTATTAAAAATTTTCAAAAAAATAAATAAAAATAAATTAATTAAAACAAAAATAATTGAAAATCCAAAAAGTGCATTAAATTATGCCAAGAAAATCGCATCAAAAAAAGATTTGGTTGTGGTGACTGGTTCTATTTATTTGGTTGGGGAAATAATTTAGCTTATTTCTTGTCAAGGCTTGAAGGAACATGCTTAGAAGGGCTATGATAATTATGTATACTATAAACTCTATTGGGTTCGAATTTACTACTTGGGCTCCAAAATCTTCTTCTATCAACTGCCGAAGAGAAATTTTGGTAATCTTGTTTGCTGTAGCTAACTACAGTAGTATCATCTTGAATTGCATTTTCATCTTCTAAGAAATTTTCTAATGATACATCTTTCCTATATTGTCTTGTTTTTGCATCAATTATATTTCCATAGAAAAGGATGTATAAGTTATTGTTTGAGAGCATATCTTTTGGATAAAAAGCACGTGTAGCTCCAACTACTGTATCACATATAAATGAGTTTACTTCCTCATTGTTGGTAGAATCTCTATAGATAGAATTAAATTTGATAACATCCTCAAGATAAAATTGCTCCGCCATACACTCTCTTAATTAGCGCTGCTTTTTAAATCTTTCTATTTTTACTACTGTTAAATAACTAAAACATCTACCAAAACCTATTTAAATTGAACCGCTAACCAAACTAATGTGGGAAAATGGGTGGTGTAAGTGTTGATTTAATTGACATAAAAGGCATGTCTGACAAACAGATTTCTGAATTCTTAAGGAAGAACGCTATTTCCCTAAGTGTTTTTGAAGCAAAAAAGATTGTTGAGCTTGTTGGAAGAAACCCAACAATTACAGAGCTTTATATTTTCAACACTCAATGGAGCGAGCACAGCTCATATAAAAGCAGCAGAGCTGTTTTGAAGTCATTGCTTCCAACAAAAGCACCGAATGTTATTCTTGGTCCTGTAGAAGATTCTGGAATTGTAGAGCTTGGCTATATCAATAAAGAAAGATATGGAATTGTTGTAAGCCATGAAAGCCATAATCATCCAAGCCAAGTTGTGCCTTATGAAGGAGCTGCAACCGGTGTAGGAGGCATTATAAGAGATGTTTTATGCATGGGCGCAAAAGTAATTGCAACAGCTGATCCGTTAAGATTCGGCAATCCAAATGGAAAAAATAAAAATAAAGTAAAGTATATTGCAAATGAAGTCATTAATGGAATAGCTGGTTATGGTGATGCTGTTGGAATTCCAAATATTTGCGGCGATGTTTATTTTAATGACTCTTTTGATGAAAACTGCTTAGTCAATGTTGTTTGCTTGGGAATTGTAAAAGAAAAAGACATCATACACAGTTATGCTCCTAAAAATGCAGAAAACTATGACATTGTAATTGTTGGCAAAGCAACTGACAATTCTGGATTTGGAGGGGCTGCGTTTGCTTCTTTAATTTTAGATGAGAAAGCCAGGGAAAGCAATAGAGGAGCAGTCCAAGTTCCAGATCCTTTTTTGAAAAATGTGATTATAAGGGCTTCTTATGCAGTTTTTGAAGAAGCAAGAAAACAAAACATAAAACTTGGATTTAAAGACATGGGAGCTGGTGGCATTATGTGCAGCACATCCGAGCTTTGCTCTGATGCTAATTATGGAGCAGATATTGATTTAAGCAAAGTCAACGTTTTAATGAAAGATTTGCCTCCTTATATCATTGCAAACTCAGAAACCCAAGAAAGATTTACATGGATTTGCCCGAATACATTTACAAAAACTTTGTTAAAAATATATAACGAGGATTTTGAATTGCCGCAAATAAGCTTAGGCGCAGGCGCTTTTGTAATTGGAAAAGTCACAAAGCAGCAAGACTACATTCTAAGGCACAATGGAAAAATAATTTGTAATGTTCCGATAAAAGTTGTAACTCGGGGAATCAAATATCAGAGACAGAAAAAAGCGCCAAAAAGAGATTTCAAAGAGCCAAATCTTAAAGAGCCAAAAAATTGCAACAAAGTTTTGATTTCTGTTTTAACACACCCAAATGTTGCAAGCAAAGCAAAAGCCTACAAGCATTATGACACCTCTGTTATGGGCAATGCCATCATTGAAAGCGGGTACGCAGACGCAGGAGTTTTAAAAGCAGTTGAAAATAGCTCTTATGGAATTGCATTAAAGACAGATTGCAATCCAAGATATTGCAAAATTGACCCATATCTCGGTGCGGTTAATGCAGTTGCTGAAAGCATGAGGAATGTGGCAGCTGTTGGCGCAATTCCAAGTGCTTTAACAGATTGCTTGAATTACGGCAATCCTGAAAAGCCAGAAGCATTTTATGATTTTTATGAAGGCGTGAAAGGAATTGCAGACGCTGCCAAGAACTTGCATTACAAGGGAACAAAGCATGCTGTGCCTGTAATCTCTGGCAATGTAAGCTTTTACAATGAATCAGCTTCTGGAAAGTCTATTGATCCTTCTCCAATAATTGCATGCATTGGTGTTCTAAAAGATTACAGCAAAGCAATAACAATGAAGCTCAAAAAAGAAAATTCTGCTTTATTTTTAATTGGTGGAAGAAAAGACGAGTTAGGCGGTTCAGTTTATTATGATATGAATGAAGAGATTGGCGCTAACATTCCAAAAATCAATTTTGAAAAAGAAAGAAATATGCTCTACGCAGTGATTGATGCAATTAATGATAACTTACTTTTATCTTGCCATGATATTTCAGATGGCGGATTGGCAACAACAATTTCAGAAATGATTTTAGGCGGAGATGCAGATGGTGAAATAGGAGCAGAAATAAATTT
>CAZUWB010000120.1:0-3362 GCA_964623945.1 uncultured Methanosarcinales archaeon
TAAAAGACCAAGCTGGCAACAATGTTATTACTAATAATGATGGGTTGATAAGAGTAAGTGGACTTCCTGAAATAAAATCAAATCGTAAAATAAATGATGCTTATAAGCTCTATAACTTATTGAAAGCTCTTCAAAACTATGAAAAAGTAGAGGAAATTTGGAAAGAGGCAAAAAAACATGGCAAGGAGTTTCCCTACTTTGTGAATATTCCAAAACTTGGAGAGAGAGGAAACATAGCAAGACTTGATACGGTTTACACAAGAATGGTGCAAGCAGTTGAAGAGCTTGAGAGAGTAGCGCCTCAATATGGAAAAATCTTACAAGAAAAAAAATTGGCAATAGCTGAAAAACTTAAATCCTATAACAATCTTTACGGAAAACAAAGATAAAAACCAAACCTTTTTAAAATAAATTTTATTCTATTGTTATATGCAATCTTACGACTTAGAGCTAAGCAAAGTAATTGAAAGAATCACTAAAGAAAATGCTAAGCTTGTTTGCATTCAGTTGCCAGACGGCTTAAAGCCAAGGGCAAGGGAAATACAGCAAGCTATAGAAAAAAGCACAAACGCTTCTGTTGTAATTTGGATGGGTTCTTGTTTTGGAGCTTGTGACGTGCCTTTGCAAGTCGAAAGATTAGGTGTTGATTTATTAATTCAATTTGGCCATTCAACTTGGAGAGGAACTTGGTATTAAACTTTAAATATCACCGCTTATTCTAATCCATAATGAAGACTTATTTTGTTGTTACAGGCATTGTCAAATATAAAAACAAGGTTTTGATTCTGAAAAAATCTGCAATAGATCATAATTATCCGAACAGATGGAGCTTCTGCTCAGGTTATGTTAAGGAATTTGAATCTGCTGAAGATACTGTTTTGAGAGAAATAAAGGAGGAAACTGGGTTAAATGCAAAAATTATAAAAAAAGGTAAGCTGTTCCAGAAAAATGACAAAAAAAATGGAAAAAGCTGGGTGATAATGCCATTTCTTTGCTCTGTCAAATCAAAAAATGTTAGGCTTGACCATGAAAATATTGGTTTTAAATGGATAAATCACAAAGATATTAGCAAATACCAGACAGTCCCGGGATTAGAAAAAGATTTAAAAGTATTGGGTTTAATGTGATGATTATGAAACGGAAAATATTTCTTGGCTCTGACCATGCAGGCTTTGAATTAAAGGAGCACATAAAAAAATATCTGGTTAAATCTGGTTTCAATGTAGAGGACAAAGGAGCATTTGAGTTTGATGCACAAGATGATTACCCTGACTTCATTATTCCTGTTGCTAAAAAAGTCGGGGAGAACCCGGAAAAAAACAAGGGGATAATATTCGGAGCTTCAGGGCAAGGTGAAGCAATTGTTGCAAACAAGATAAAAGGTGTGAGGGCTGGACTCTATTATGGTAGCAATTTAGAAATTGTTAAACTTTCGCGCACTCATAATAACGCCAACATCCTTTCTCTTGGAGCAAGATTTCTGACAAAGGAGCAAGCTATAGAAGCAGTAAAGCTGTGGCTAAGAACAGATTTTAGTAACAAGGAAAGGCATATAAGAAGAATTAAAAAAATTAATAATATAAACTAGCTTTCAAATGCAATTCATCACTTACTTTTCAGCTTCTATAATATCTTTTTTAGGCTTATTAATTGGAATTTTGCTTATAAAAATAGCTCCTGAAGAGCAAAAGCCATTAGAAAGATATTTTGTTTTATTAAGAAAAATATTGTTATTGTTAATTTTTGTTTTTATAATATTTTTTTATTATACTAAGTGGTTTTATGTTTTAATATTAATGATTTATTTAGTTTTTTTATTATTTTTTGAATACAAAATTAATGAGTCATATAAAAAATCAATTTTTATCTATACTTTGCTTGGTATTTTATTTTTTTTAAGCTCAAAAAACTCAAACCTATTTACTATCGAATCTAGCTTGATTTTGCTATATGGAATGCCTACAGCGTCTTTATTGCTCAATAAAAAAGAAAATAATTATTTTAAAATTATTTTTTATAACATTGGGTTTATTATAATTGCAACTTTGTTATATCTCATTTAATTACCACTTCTCATTCCTTATTTTTAGGTAGTAGGCAATATGGTTAACTATAATATGCAAAATAAAACTTAAAAATAACGAAGTTAAAAATATTTCTAATGTTAAATCTAAAATTGGCATTATAAATATTAAAGCACCGATAACAAAGTCTGTCTGGTCAAAAGGAACAAATTTTTCACCTGGTTTGATGCCAAGCCTTCTTTTAAAAACGCTTTTTACCAAGTCACCTATTAAAGCTCCAAAACCTATCAAAAATCCAAATAAGAGCCAATTTTGATAATTGAAAAATGATATATCTCCGAAAAATTCTTTATTATATAATAAAGATTGTAGATATGCAACTATAACGGCAAAAATAACCCCAAAAATAATGCCGCGAAAAGTCTTGTTTCTTCCTAGCACAGGCTTATTATTAATTGTTTTATTAAAGTCAATTGGAATTACAAACAAATTTATTTTTTTAACTATAACAGGTGCCATATTTGCAAAATAAGCAGGCAGCATCAAGTAAAAGCATTTAAATATGAAAAGCCAATAAGCCTCAGCCATAGTAAAAACTTTTAAATATTGGTTTAAATAGTTTTGGATATAAATAGTTAAAAATGGAAGTTACTGCAATCGTCCCAGTATATAATGAAGAAAAAACAATAAAGGGTGTTCTAGATTTGTTAGTTTCAAGTGAAAAAATAAATGAGATTATAGTTATAGATAGCGGAAGTAAAGACAAAACGCCTCAGATCATAAAAACTTTCAAAGATAAAAAAATCAAAAAAATGAGGCTAAAAGAACCCATAGGAAAAGGTGGTGCTGTTAAAGTTGCAACAAAAAATATCAAATCAGATATAACACTCTTCTTTGATGCCGATTTAATTGGGTTAAAAAAAAAGCATGTTGAGCAATTGCTCGAGCCTGTTGTTAATGAAAATGCTGTAATGGTTATTGGCTTAAGGGATAAAGGAAATTTTATAGCAAATATGCTCATGCCATACTTTCCATTAACGGGCGGAGAAAGAGCTATGCCCACAAATGTTTTTATGAAAATAAGAAAAAGCCCATTAATAAGTGGATGGGGTTTGGAAAGTGTTATGAATGACTATTGCAAGAAGAAAAAATTAAAAGTAGTGAAAGTAAAGCTTAATGGGATGGATCATATTGGTTTGCAGACAAAAAAATATGGCTTAATGGCTTTTTTAAAAGAAATTTATGATGTTGTTTTGACAAAAATAAAACTGTGGGGGGTTCGATACGATTAAATGACTTATCCAATAACAAAATTCTGGTTTTATCCTTTTTGTAAAT
>CAZUWB010000121.1:0-3359 GCA_964623945.1 uncultured Methanosarcinales archaeon
AGATAATGGGGTGTGATATAAGATATGAAAGCAATGTCGATTCGCTTGGAAGAATTTCAGCAAGAGACCAAGTTGCTTTGCCAAAGATTGATCCAAGCTATGTAATTGTTGGCAATATTCCAGTTGTTGTAAGGGAATCATTTTTGCCAAGATTAATAGAAATGGGAGAAAATGTAGTCAAAACATCTAAAAAATTAGCTCCTCCTGGCTTATTTGGCCCATTTTGCTTGGAAACAATTTTAACTCCAGAAGAAGAAATTTATGTTTTTGAGATTTCAGCAAGAATAGTTGCAGGCACAAACCCATTTATTGAAGGCAGCCCATACACTTGGTTGAAATACAACAAGCCAATGTCAACAGGAAGAAGAATTGCAATAGAAATCAAAAATGCGATTAAAAAAAACCAGATGAAGAAAATTTTGTGTTAGATTATTTTTTAGAAATAATTTTTCATTAAACGAAAATCCAATAATATAAATCCATTAAAATAAAATAATAAAATAATAAAAAATGATAACCCAAAAACAAATCTCAAAAATATTGCAAAGTTACAACAAGAGCAACATAACCATAGGTGTGCTTGGCGGCCATTCTGCTTTGGATGTGTGCAGAGGCGCGCATTCACATGGGTTTAAAACAATTGTTGTTTGCCAAAAAGGAAGAGAAAAAACTTATGCAAAATACTACAAGAGAAGGGAAGGAATTGGCTTTGTTGATGACGTTATAATAGTCAAAAAATTTTCAGACATTACAAAAAAAGAAATTCAGCAAGAATTAATAAAAAGAAACACAGTTTTTGTGCACAATAGATATTTCTGGGTTTACTGCAATTTTAAAGACATAGAAAATAAATTTTTGGTTCCAATTTATGGCACAAGGGACATTGTTAAACTAGAAGAAAGAGATGTGCCAAAAAACCAGTATTATTTGCTTGAAAAAGCAGGAATAAGGACACCAAAAATATTCAAAGAGCCAAAGAAAATAGACAGGCTTGTTATAGTAAAAGTAGCGGAAGCAAAAAGAGACTATGAAAGAGCATTCTTTTTGGCATCAAGTTATAAAGATTATAAAGAAAAATCAACGGAACTGATAAATAAAAAAATAATTAAAAAAAATGATTTAAGCAAAGCAGTCATTGAAGAGTATGTAATAGGTGCAAACGTAAATTTTAATTTTTTCTACAGCCCATTAAATAATGAATTAGAGTTAATGGGCACAGATACAAGAAGGCAAACAAACTTAGATGGAATTTTGAGGTTGCCTGCTGCAGAGCAAATAGAGGTTTTGAAGCACATAAAACCAAAATATGTTGAAACTGGGCATTATGCAGTCACAATTAAAGAATCTTTATTGGAAAAAGCATTTGAGCTTGGAGAAAAATTTGTTGCAGCAACTAAAAAAGAGCATCCTATTGGAATAATTGGGCCATTTGCGTTACAAGGTGCTGTTGTTACAGAAGAAGGAAAAGAAGATATTATAATTTTTGATGTCAGCTTAAGAATCCCAGGAAGCCCGGGAACTTTATTTACGCCTTACTCTGGCTATTTGTATGGTTACTCAATCAGCTATGGTGAAAGAATAGGACTCGAGATAAAAAAAGCAATTGAAATGGGGAAATTGGATTTGATTTGTACTTAAAAGATTTTTATTATTTTTTATAATTTTAATTTTTCATTAAACGAAAATCCAATAATATATAAAAATAAAAATGATACTAATACTAAACTTCGGAGGGCAGACATGCCATTTGATTGCTCGCAGAATTAGAGATATGAATGTTTATTCAGAAATTCTGCCATGCGATGTTTCTTTAAGGGAAATCGGAAAGCTGAAGCCAGACGGCATTATCCTTTCAGGCGGACCTGCAAGCGTTTATGAGTACAATGCTCCAACAATGGACAGAAAAATTCTCGATTTAGGGATTCCAATTCTAGGAATTTGTTATGGACTACAATTAATTGGCAAATTTGTTAGAGGGGAAGTTTTAGCTGGCAAATTAAAGGAATTCGGAAAAAAAATATTATACGTTAAAAAGAATGGAAAATTATTGAAAGGGTTGTCAAAAAAAGAAACAGTTTGGATGAGCCATGGCGATTTAGTTGCAAAATTGCCGAATGACTTTGAGATATTAGCTTCAACTGATGCTTGCAAAATTGCAGCTTTTGAAAATAACCAAAAAAAATTATATGGCATACAATTTCATGCTGAAGTTGTCCATACACCGAAAGGAAACCAGATATTAAAGAATTTTGTTTTTGACATTTGCAAAGCAAAAAGAGACTGGCATATCAAAAATTTATCGAAAAAGCTAATCAAAGAAATAAAAAATGATGTTGGAAAAAATTCTGTCATAATGGGCGTTTCAGGAGGAGTTGACAGCACGGTTGCAGCAATCTTAATTCATAAAGCCATTGGCAACAAGCTTTATTGCGTCTTTGTTGACCATGGGCTAATAAGAAAAGGCGAGGCAGAAGAAGTTAAAAATTTTTTCGAGAAAAAGCTTAGGTTTAAGAATTTTTATTTTGTTGATGCTACTGAAAAATTTCTAGAAAAATTGAAGGGTATAACAGATCCTGAAGAAAAAAGAAAAATTATTGGACATACCTTTATTGAAGTTTTTGAAAATAAGGTCATTGAATTAGAAAAAAAATATCCAGCAATAAAATTTCTTGGGCAGGGAACAATTTATCCTGATAGGATTGAAAGCGCTCAGCCAACAAAATTTGCTTCTAAAATCAAAAGCCACCATAATGTGACTTTACCGGAAAAAATGAAGTTAAAAGTTATTGAGCCGTTAAAGGAGTTCTACAAAGACGAGGTTAGAAAACTTGGAAAAGAGCTGAAAATTCCAGATGAGATTTTAAACAGGCATCCATTTCCAGGGCCTGGCTTAGCAATCAGGATTTTAGGTGAAATCACAGAAGACAGGTTAAGGATTTTACGTGAAGCTGATTATATTTTCATTGGTGAATTGAAAAAATCAAAGTTTTATGACAAAACATGGCAGGCATTTGCTGCATTATTTCCTATTAAATCTGTTGGTGTTATGGGTGACGCAAGAACTTATGAATATATCATTTCTTTAAGGGCAGTCACAAGCATAGATGCAATGACAGCAGACTGGGCAAAACTGCCATTTGAACTATTGGAAAAAATATCTAACAGAATAATAAATGAAGTTCGAGGCGTGAATAGGGTTGTTTATGACATTAGTCAGAAGCCTCCTGCGACAATTGAGTATGAATAATCTATAAAAACTTTGAAGTAGTAACATTGGAAAATTATTTAAATTATAAAATTTTTCTATGAATAATTGTTGATTTAAATGAATAAGTATTTACACAGGACTTTGGCTGCGG
>CAZUWB010000122.1:0-3333 GCA_964623945.1 uncultured Methanosarcinales archaeon
TCAACTTCCTTGCGTGGATGGTTAGGGCGGGAGTTCAATTCTCTCTGGGCCCATTTATTTACCATACTTTATTTTAAGAAATAACTGAAACAAAACAATTACTCCAAAAATAATGTTCATGATTAATACTGGGTTTGAATTTATCAAATAGCCATAAATTATCCAGAAAACAGTTCCAACAAAAGTCGCAACAATCATCCACACAGACAAATCCTTAACGCTTTTTGTCATGTAAGATTTTATTACTTGCGGAACAAAGCTAATCATAATAAAAATCCCGCCAAGATAGCCCATAATGTCTTGAAGCATTTGTAACTCCGTTCAATAAATGGTCGCCCAATGCGAGGGCGAGTAACTAATATCCCGAAGGGACGGATTAAATTTTTAAAAAATTTAAAATCAAGTCAAATCCCAAGCGCAATTTTCGCTTCTTCTGTCATTTTTTCAGGATTCCAAACCGGGTTAAATGTCA
The DNA here is from genome assembly GCA_964623945.1 of uncultured Methanosarcinales archaeon. Lineage (GTDB taxonomy): Archaea > Nanobdellota > Nanobdellia > Woesearchaeales > GW2011-AR4. The sequence goes on from CAZUWB010000122.1 coordinate 473, forward strand.
GCTCTATTTGAACTTCGCCAACTCCATCTATAGCAGAAACCTGCCTTCTGACATCATCCATCAAAGCAGGCCCATAAGGGCACATTGGAGTTGTAAAAGTCATCAAAATCTTAACTTTATTATCTTGAATTTCAATATTATATATAAGCCCAAGGCTCCATATATCATACTGTATCTCTGGATCTTGTACCTTCTTTAAAACCTCAATGACTTGTTCTTCCTCTACCATAAATATAGCAATATTTTTATGCTATAAAAATGTTTTTATTCTATTATGAATGTTAATAGAGTAATAATTTTATTGTTTGTTTTATTGTCAATTGTTAGTTGTAAAGAAATAAATGAAATGAAAATTACAAAAATTAAGCAAAATACAATACAAAACATAACACTTGCTTTTGCTGGAGATGTTATGTTAGGCAGGCTAGTAAATGACTATGTTATTCTTGGCAATAAGCCAGACACATATGTTTGGGGTGATATGATTGAATTATTTAAAAAAGCAGATTTGCGCATTATTAACTTGGAAAATGCAATTGCAAGCTCTGGCAAGCCTTGGAGCAAAACTCCTAAGGTATTTTTCTACAGGGCTGATCCAAAAGCAATTGATGTTTTAAAGTCTGCAAAAATAGACTATGTTACATTAGCCAATAACCATGTTTTGGACTATGATGTAGAAGCTTTTATTGAAACATTGCAGCATTTAGAAAAAAACAAAATTCCTTATGCAGGAGCTGGAAGAAATCTAAGTGAAGCAGAAAAACCAGCTTTTCTTGAAGCAAAAGGCATTAAGATTGCAGTAATAGCATTTACAGATAATATGCCAGAATGGGAAGCCACAAAAACAAAGCCAGGAGTTAATTACATTGATATTTCTATGGATGAAAAAAATTTTGGCAAATTAAGGAAAAGCATTAAAGATGTCAAAAATAAGTCTGACATTGTAGTTGTTTCTGCTCACTGGGGCCCAAATATGCGACAAAGACCAACAAAAACATTTAAGGAGTTTGCTCATGCTGTTATTGATGCTGGAGCTGACATATTCCATGGGCATAGCGCTCATATATTCCAAGGAATAGAAGTTTATAAAGGAAAATTGATAATGTACGACACTGGTGATTTTGTTGATGATTATGCTGTTGACGAATACCTTAGAAATGACCAAACCTTTTTATTTTTAGTTTCATTGAATAAGAATGGTATAGAAAAAATTGAGTTAATCCCAGGATTAATAAGCTACATGCAGGTGAACAAAGCAAAAAGCCCAGAGTTTGAAGAAATAGCAAATAAGATGATTAAGCTGTCAGAAGAAATGGGCACTAAGATTGTTAAAAAAGAAGATAGGCTGCAAGTTGTATTAAAATGATTAATTGGCAACAATTACAATATTTAAAACCAGAAAAGATAAAGCAATTGCAGAATAAACTATTGAAAAACTTTATAAGAAATCAGATTCCATATCATCCATCCTATCGCAATATATTCAAAAAGAATAATATCAGTTTTTCTGAAATAAAATCAACCGATGACTTGAAAAAACTTCCTTTCACAACAAAAGAGGATATTGCGCCGACTGCTAAAGAGCCAAAAAAATTTCTTGATTTTGTTTTGCAGCCAAATAAGAAATTGATAAGTCAATATTCACCATTAAACAAAAAAATAAAATCAATACTAAACAAAAACCAACTATATTATGAATACAAACCAGTGCATATACATTTTACAACTGGAAGAACAGCAAATGCTACTCCGATTTTTTACACAGCTTATGACTTGGAAAGACTTGAGGAAAGCGGCAAAAGAATGTTTGGCATACTTAACATTTCCAAAGAGGATATTTTAATTAATGCTTTTCCTTATGCGCCGCATCTTGCATTCTGGCAGACATTTTATGTTGTAAAAAGCGCTAATTTATTGAGTTTGCATACCGGTGGGGGAAAAATTTTAGGCACTGACAAAATAATAAAATCAATAGAGAGCATGAAAGCAACATGCTTGGCTGGAATGCCTGGTTATTTATATCATTTGATAAGAACTGCAAAAGAGCAAAAAAGCAAGCTAAGCAATTTAAAATTAATAATTTTTGGCGGAGAAAGAGTGCCTCTTGGCTTAAGGGACAAGATAAAAGATTACTTAGTTTCTAATCCAAGAGTTTTGTCAACATATGCTTTCACAGAGGGCAAAGCAGCCTGGGTGGAATGCAAGGAAGAAAGCGGCTATCATCTTTATCCTGATTTTGAGTTTATAGAAGTTGTTGACAAAAACAACGAAAGGGTTAATGAATGTGAAAAAGGTGAGATTGTTTACACTTCTTTAGACTGGCGAGGCTCTGTGTTTCTGAGGTACAAAACTGGAGATGTTACTAATGGCTTGTATTATGAAAAATGTTCTTGCGGAAGAACTTTGCCAAGAATTGATGGCTCAATCGAAAGAAGCTCTGAATACAAAGACTTTAGAATGGCAAAAATAAAAGGCAGCTTTGTCAATCTTAATGCTTTCTTCCCGATAATGATGTCGCATAAAGATATTGAAGAATGGCAGGTTGAAATAAGAAAGAAAAATAATGATCCTTATGAAATTGATGAACTTATTGTTTATGTTGCTCCAAGTAAAAAAGTTAATTTCGAAAAATTAAAAAGTGAGTTAAAACATAGAATAATTGAAGAAACTGAGGTTACTCCTGAAATTGTTAAAGTTGAACTGAAAGAATTGCTTAAAAGATTGGGCATGGAAACTGAGCTGAAAGAAAGAAGAATTGTTGACAACAGGAGTAAGGTTTAAGTATATGCTATGTAAATATGTTTTGTATGGAGCAAAAAACAAACCTGATAAAATTTTGGAGAGAATCCTTTGGATTTAGG
>CAZUWB010000123.1:0-3328 GCA_964623945.1 uncultured Methanosarcinales archaeon
CAGGAACTCATAAATTTTCAGCAGTTTAGTGCCGACAACGTCAATTTTTCCATTTAGTGGTTTTATTTTTAGCATTATCAGCTTGCCTGAATCTGATTTTTGCAAGAATTGTTGCTTTAAATCCTTTTTGACAAAAAATTCTTTAGATGGATTCCTTAAAAAATTCTGTGCTGACTTTTTAAATGATTCAAACCTTTCATCGCTTAATGCTGCAGCTGCATTTCTGTCTTTCTGCACAGGGTCTATAACAACCAAAGGAGATATAAGCTTTGATGTATTGACTATCTTAAAAACATCTTTGCTTCTATAGTATCTTTCAACATCTATCACAGTCTTATCCTGCCATTTGGCTGCATTTTTAATCAAATTAACGAATGAGCCGTAATATACTGTCAAGATTTCACAAACATATCCTGAAAATCCCCTTATGTAGCTTTCTGCACCGTAAACATTCTGGGCTTGGCAGAATTGTTTTGTGAGTTTCATCTCATTAATTAATTTCTTGTGTTTGTTGACCCATTTTGAATGCAAAGGGCTAACATCAGTTATGTTTTTTGATTGCTCTGCTTTTTTTATTTTCAGAATAGGCACGATTTCAAAAGTGAACTTAGCTTTTTTAATCTGAAAATAGTCTCTTGAGCCATGCAATCTTATTATTTTCTTGAATTTCCTTTTAAGCACAGATTCCAATACATCAGAAAGCTTATCGCTTTTATCCCTGTATTTGCTGTAATCAAACAAGACAAAAATGTCTGCATCAAATGTTTTGAGCCAGGTTCCTTTTGCTCCAGAGCCGCCTAGAACAGCTTTAATGTTTTTTTGATTTTGATTGATTTTGTTGATTATTGAATTTAGTCTTTTGAATATTTCATTCTCATAATCTTTATCGGGTTGTATTTCTTCCAAAACATCAGATAATATTTTGTTAATATTTTTCATTTATTTTCAAATAAATAATTTTTAAACAATTGGCGACCTATGCCACAGCAAACTGATGATAGGTAACCCGCATACTTCTGTGTGCTATCTTTCCTAACAATCAAACACTGCTGTTATAAGAGGGGCACCCATTAAACTTCAGGGAAGCGCATGCAAAGCAAACCGAATGTTTGCGTGTGCTCGAAAATGTTTCATTTTCGACAGGTCTCCTATTTTTTATTTTAATCGTAATGATTATTATATTCCAGAAATCAATTCTAATGCTTATAAAAAGATTTGGGTTTTATTACTTCTTTCCGCAGAAAGTTTTAAATACCACTATATCTGAGATAAATACATGCCAACGGAACTCAAATTCAAGAATGAAATAGAAGATATTGCGCAAGCACGAAATGAGCCAGAATCAAAAGTTATAGAGGAAGCCATGAAAATAGGTGTAACTGCATTATGGAAGGAAACTATTCTTGACAAATTTCTTGCTGGAAAAATTTCAAAAAAAAAGGCAATATCAATGGTAGGCAAACATTTGGTTTTGATGGCGGAAAAGCAGAAAAAAGCTGTCTTGGAAGATATTAAATGGGGACAAGCTAATGCTTGATGCTGTATCTAATTCTGGACCTTTAATTCATTTAAATGAAATAAATCAGATAAGATTGTTTAATTTATTTGATACGGTGAGCATACCAATAAGTGTATTAGAAGAAGTCGGAGAATTAGCATTAAAAAATATCAAAATAGTAAAGGTTTCTGAAAAAGACCTAAAATTTATTAACTCAATAAAGAGATTCAAGCTTCAAGAAGCGGAAATTGATGCTTTGTATTTAGCAAAAAGCACAAATTCCATTTTTCTCACAGATGATTTAGAGGCAAGAGATGCTGCAAACTATCTTGGCATAGAAGTTCATGGCTCTTTAGGCATTATATCTATGGCTTATAGGAAAAAAGTAATTATCTTGACAGAAGCTAGGCAATTTATACTTGACCTTTATAATGACAGCACTTTATTTCTTACAAAATATTTAGTTGATTTGACGATAAGAGAACTAGAAAGCAGTAAATGAAATCAATTTTAATGCTTATAAAAAGATTTGGGTTTTAAATACAATAGACCGATAGGAGTCTAGACCGGTTAGCTAAAATTATATCTAGAAACAATTAAATTTACAGTATAATCTGAAATACTTATCCTTCGCTCCCAATTTTTTGGATAAGGATCAATTTTTAATAGTTTTATAGAATAGCTACCAAAATTTACTTCATTTCCATATTCTGTCAAATTAAAATCACCAAGATATTGACCATTCATCAAAACGTTGACCACAATGACTGCTCGTCCTGCCCAGACACAAACACCATCAGAAGGACATCTGGAATCTTCTGTTACATTTAAGAATTTTATTTTTAGATTTTCACTTTCTATAAATCCCGTTTGACCAATTTTAAGTTGAAAAGAAGAATCTAAATTAGCCCTAATTAATTGTCCTTCTGGGAATTGCTGAATACAACCACTAATAAAAATAGCAATAATTCCAATAGACCAATAAAATTTTAGTTCCATGTTTATCAATAAATTCTAGTTGTATTTAAATATATTGAAGACTTCTGGTTGAGTTAAAACTATTTGCAAGCCAACCCTGATTTTATTTAACAACAATCAAATGAACAAATTATTTCATGTATATTATAATCCTGAACATTACCAAAATAATTGATAGAGATAGACACAGAACTTATTCTTCTCCATTGTTCCCATTGCCTTCTTTCGCCACTTTTACAGCACTCACAACTTTATCATTAGCCTCAAGTTTCATTACCCTTACCCCTTGTGTGTTTCTCCCAATAATAGAAATGTCTGATGCAGGAACTCTAATCACTATACCATTTTTGCTGATAAAGATTATATCATCATTTTCTGTTATAGAACAGATTGAAACAACTTTTCCGTTTCTTTCTGAACATTGAATGTTAATGACTCCAGATCCCCCTCTGTTTATCAGTCTGTACTCTGAAATCTGAGTTCTTTTGCCATAGCCGTTTTCCGTGACGCTAAGCAAGCTATTTTCGTCTGACGCAACAACCATACCAATAACTTCATCATTGTCCTTAAGACTTATGCCTCTGACACCTTGTGCAGACCTTCCTGTTGGCCTTACATCTTTTTCCTCAAATCTGACAGCCAATCCATTTTTTGTTGCCAGCATTATCTGCTGGTTTCCATCTGTTAGTTCAACATTGATCAATTCGTCTTTTTCATCCAAAGTTATTGCAACTATTCCTGTTTTTCGGGGATTGCTGTAAGCCATAAGCTCTGTCTTTTTTACAGTGCCTTTTTTAGTTGCCATTATCAGATAATGCTGATCGTCAAACTGCTTGACTGGAACAAATGCTG
>CAZUWB010000124.1:0-3323 GCA_964623945.1 uncultured Methanosarcinales archaeon
ATCAGAATTTTACTTATTTTATTACTTATTTAAATACTTATTTATTTTAGGAGTGGCTCTGTCGCCTTTAGTGGACTTGTTTTCATTTTTATCATTTTGTCGCATTAATGGACTTTTGCAATATCATCAGAATGTAGGCTCTTAATTTAGGATAATTTTTAAAGATTGAAAAAAAATAATGTTTATGGGGTTGCCAATTAACTTTTATAATGGAAGATATAAACCTTCTAAATTACATGGTATCATAGCCTTAATTGTTGTCTTTTTTACATATCTAACAACATCGGGTCGAATAAACTATGTTGTTGGCTATACCATAATTTTTGCGGGAATGATTTTCCTATTGGTAGATTTAATAAGAGGCACAAAATCATCTTAAACTTTTCTTTAACAATCCTAACCACTTATTGTTTCCTAATTCCAAACTTATTCCAGCTTTCTCGCTTGGTGTCATTCCTAAAACCTAAGCAAGCTTTTTAAACTATTTTAATATATTTATTTATAATGAACATAGCAATCATCTCATCCTCAAAGGATTTGGCAGGAATCAATATCAGAAACAATCTCATTGAATTATTTGATTTTGAAAAAGCAAATGAAAAGTTTGATAATAATGAAATTTATCAATATAATAAAATTAAAAACAAAAATATTAAATTATATCTAATTAATAGTGATTTAATTCATGCAGAGAATATTGACAAGAAAATTGATGCTGATGTTTTTATTTTTGCTTCAAAGCATAGAAGCAGGGAAAATACCCCAAGTTTTACAGTGCACCCAATTGGCAACTGGGGTAAGGCAGATTTTGGAGGTGAAGAAAGAAAGCTTTGCCTGAGTTCTGCAGTTTTATTGAAGAATTTGTTTATTGAGTTGAATAAGAATGGAAATAAAAATAATTATGAATTAAGTATGGAAGCAACCCATCATGGCCCATATGTCAGCAAACCGGCTGTTTTTGTTGAAATAGGAAGCACAGAAAAGGAATGGAATTATAAAGATAATGGAGAAATAATCGCAAAAACAATAATAAATGCAATAAAAAACGAAAATAAAGATTATAAAACTGCTGTCGGCATAGGTGGCCCCCATTATTGCACAAATTTTAATAAAATTATTTTAAGCATAGATATTGCATTGTCGCATATCTGCCCAAAATACCATTTGGATAAATTAGAGGAAGAATTACTGCAACAATCAATTGAAAGAACAAAAGAAAAAGTAGACTTTATTTTGCTGGATTGGAAAGGTTTAGGAACAGAAAAACAAAGAATTGTTAACTTACTAAAAAATATGAATTTGGAATTCAAAAGAGGCGACCAGGTTTAGTGGCTAAGGATGAAACACCTTCTTCTTTTTGTGTTTGCTGATATAAAATTAATAGCTCTCTTTTCTTTCTTTCATCTAATTTTTCCTCAAGGCTTAAATCCAAGCCTAAATTTTTAATAAAGCCGTTGATTTCTCCCAGGGTTTTTCCAATTATCTGAAACATTTTTGCAAATGCATCATCCATATGAGGGCGTGGAATCAAAGACAAATTTCTCAATTCATTATAAACAATGCTCCAGTTTTTTACAAAGTCCTCAAACAAGGATTCTTCTGTCTTTAATGCAATATTCTCATTCTCAATCCTTTTTAATTGCAGTATAAGGCTTTGTATTGCATCTATAATCTCTGCTGGAGACAAATGCGTTTGCCTGCGTTTTAATTCATTTGGAGTGCCTGCCTGGCTTACGCTTAAAAAATTTTTATAATTTACAATTAATTCTTCAAATTTTCTAATCATTTTTTTTATAATTCTTCTTTCATTTCTTTGCAGTTTCTTTACATCTTTGGTTGTCCTTTGCAAATCACGTTCTTCCCTTAATTCTTCTTTTTCTTCTGTTATCCTGCTCCAGCCTCCAAACTTGAATGTCCTGAACAAAAAATATAGAATAACTATGAGTGCTATTGCGCCACCTATATACTCAAAGTTTGGAATGCCCAAAAAATCAACCATAAATTATTTTTTTAGAAATTAGTATAAAAATATTGTTAATTTTACTTCTTCTTCTCTTCTTTCTTTGGAGCTTCTTTCTTTGCCTCTGCTGCTGGTGCTGCTCCTGCTGCTGGCTTTGCTTCTACCCCTGGAGCTGCAACTCCTTCGACAGGCAGCAATTCCTTAATCATATCGTCTGGAATTCCAGTTAATGTTAATTTCGCTTTTATTTCTCCTCTTGCTTTGCCAGCCATTGAAGCAATAATCTCCTTGGCAATCTTCTCAAATTCTGCTTTTCTCTTTGCAAGCTCTTCAGCCAATCTTTTCTTCTCTTCTTCAAGCTTTGCAAGCTCTTCTGCTGTGAGCTCTGTCTTTTCAAGCCTAATCTCCTCATCAAATAAGCCAGCGTCAACATCCTTTATTGTCTCTTTTGCCGGTTTGCCTTCAACAAGAATTCCCATTGACTGGCATGTTCCAATAACTTCCTTAACCTTTTCCTTAAGTGACTTGCCTAAAGTAGCAGTTTCTTTCATCTTTGCTATTTTAATGACTTGCTCAATTAGAATGTCAGCAACCATTTCATGCTTTGCTTTTCCAGAACCCTTTTCTAAATTAGCTTCTTTCTTTATCAAGCCGGAAGCTGGCGGAGTTCCAATTATTATTTCAAATGCTTTCGTATCTACATCTACCTTAATTTTAACAGGTACTTGCATTCCATTAAATACCGCAGTTTTCTTGTTGATTTCGGCTACAATCTGTCCTATATTTACTCCTAAAGGCCCAAGTTGTGGACCAAGTGGAGGGGCAGCCGTGGCTTTGCCTCCTTCAACAAGTGCCTGCACAGTTTGAGTCGCCATATTCAGCTCTAGGATAAATTGTTAATTTAAAAACCTTTACAATGATTCTTCCCCGGTTTCTTCATCTGAAGGTGCTGATTCTGTCTCTCTTCTTACTACTTTGACAGCATCCATTTTGACAGTTATAGGTATTGGAACAGCTGCCTCAAGCAACTCCACAACAACCTCTTCTTTTGCCTTGTCAATTCTTGTTACTTTTGCATTTTCCCTTTTGAATGGGCCAGATATGATTTCAACAATATCATTCTTTAGTATGTTCATATCATGCTTTACCTGCTCAAGCATGTGCTCAATTTCAGAATATTTCACAGGATGCGCAAGAATGCCCCTTGCATATGGAATGTTAAAAGCAGCTTGCTCTGCATCTGTTTTTGTAGCAGCTTCTATGAAAATATAGCCGCGCATTCCATGCGGCCTAACAACAGAATAAACTTCAAGCTTTTTCTTGATAGCATTGCTTGTAACAAAGTCCATAACTTGGTCTTCTC
>CAZUWB010000125.1:0-3272 GCA_964623945.1 uncultured Methanosarcinales archaeon
GAAGCTGGTGTAAGGGAGGTAATAATTGGCATAAAGGATCCAAATCCATTAGTTGATGGATTCAAAGAACTAAAGGCACGAGGCTTGAAAACAAAAATAGGAATTTTGGAAAAGGAAGCAAAAAAATTAAACGAAATTTATGTGAAATACATAAAAACAAAAAGGCCTTTTGTAATTATAAAAGTTGCTATGAGCTTAGATGGAAGGATTGCAACTAAAACTGGAGATTCAAAATACATCACAAGCAGGGAAGCAAGAAAATATGTGCATCAGCTAAGAGCAGAGGTTGATGCTGTAATGGTAGGTGTGAATACAGTATTAAGAGATAATCCAGAGTTAACACCAAGATTGTTTAAGGGCAAGGATCCAATGAAAATTGTAGTTGACAGCAGTCTAAAAATTCCTAAAAATTGCAATCTGATGAAAAATCCTGCCAAATTAATAATTGCAGCAACAAACAAAGCACCAAAGAATGAAATTAAGAAATTGCAGCAAAAAGGAGTTAATGTAATAATAACCAAATCAAAAAAAGGATTAGTCGACTTGCAGGATTTAATGAAACAGCTGGGAAAGCATGAAATAACAAGCGTTATGATTGAAGGCGGCTCTGAGCTTAATAGCTCTGCTATAAAAGAAGGTGTTGTTGATAAAGTCTTGATATTTGCAGCACCGAAAATAATTGGCAACGGGCTCGGGCCAATTGGCAACCTTGATATTAAAAAAATTGACAGGGCAATTAATTTGAAAAATATTGCAACAAGAAAAATTGGAAAGGACATGCTAATCGAAAGCTATCTTTAAAATATTAATTTAAAAATAAATAAAAAATATAAAATGATTTTCTCAAAATTTGCAGATGTTATTAAAGATTTCAAACAAGGCAAATTTGTGATTGTTATTGACGATAAGAATCGTGAGAATGAAGCTGATTTAGTTGTTGCTGCAGAGAAAGTTACGCCTGAAAAGATTAATTTCATGATTAAGAACGCGCGAGGCCTAGTTTGCGTGTCAATGCTTGGCAAAAGACTTGATGAGTTGAAATTGCCATTAATGACAAAAATCAATACAGAATTCACTAAATGCGCTTTTACTATTTCTGTTGATGCTAAGACTGGAACAACCGGAATTTCAGCTTTTGACAGGGCAAAAACAATTAAAGCATTGATTGATAAAAAAACAAAGCCAAGCGATTTATTAAAGCCCGGGCATATATTCCCTTTAAGATGCGATGAAAATGGGTTAAAAAAAAGAAATGGGCATACAGAAGCAGCAATTGAATTGGCAAAATTAGCTAGACTTTATCCTGCCGCAGTGATTTGCGAGATTATAGGGGAGAATGGCAAAATGGCGAAAATGCCTGAATTGAAGAGGTTGGCTAATAGATATAATTTGAAAATAATTAGGATAAGGGATTTGGTTGAATTCTTAAAAGAATAACCAAAAACATTGGAAATCATAGATTTTCAGGGTTCCAAGATTTTTAAAAAATTTCGAAACCTTTATATCATTCAATTTTATTTGATTTCTTATGAATGAATTTAAAGAAGCAATCATTAACTTTCTCAAAAAAGAGACAAACCTTGAAAATATAGAGCTTGAAGTGCCTCCTAGCTCTGAAATGGGTGACTATGCTTTTCCGTGCTTTGTCTTGTCAAAGGAATGGAAAAAGTCTCCAAACGAAATTGCGCAAGAACTAAGCAAGAAGTTTAAGCCGAGTAATTTAATAATTGGAGTTAAAGTTATAGGCCCTTACTTAAATTTTTTTTTAAATAAAGATGAAATAACGGAATTAACAATAAAAGAAATTTTGAATCAAAAAGACAACTACGGCTCTTCTAGTATCGGTAAAGGAAAAAAAATTATTGTGGAACATACAAGCATAAATCCAAATGCATCTCCTCATGTTGGCAGGGCAAGAAATGCTTTAATCGGGGACTCTATTGTTAGAATTCTTAAATTTCAGGATTATAAAGTTGAAACCCATTATTTTGTTAATGATGTTGGCAAGCAAGTAGCAATGCTTGTATTAGGCTCAGAAGGAAGGAAAAACATTAACTTTAACGACTTGTTGAGTATATACATCAATATAAACAAAAAAATTGAGAAAAATCCAGAGTTAGAAAAAAAGGTTTTAGAATTACTGAATCTTTTAGAAAAGGGTGATAAAAAAATAAAGAATAAATTCAAAAGAATTGTTGACATCTGCATTAAAGGCCAATTAAGAATTCTTTCTGAGCTTGGAATTAAGTACGATTTTTTTGACTATGAGTCAAAATACTTATGGGATAAAAAAACTGAAGAAATTCTAAAAAGACTGGAAAAAACAGGAAAGTTGTTCATTGACGGATTTAATAGGTGGGTTTTGGACCAAAAAGGATACGAGCTTGGGATGAAAGTTCCTGTGCTTGTATTGACAAGGGGAGATGGCACTTCGCTTTATCCATTGAGGGACATTGCATACAATATGGACAAATTGAAGAAAGGCGATAATATAATAATTCTTGGCGAAGACCAAAAGCTGTACCAAGAGCAAATGGCAGCTGTATTCAAGGAATTGGAAATGAAGCCGCCAAAAGTAGTGCATTATTCTTTCGTCTTATTGCAAGAAGGCAAGATGTCAACCAGAAAAGGCAACCTTGTTTTATTGGAAGATTTTATGAAAGAGGCTGAAAATAAAGCGAGCGAAGAGTTAAAAAAAAGATATGACAAAGCTGACAGCAAATCGGCAAAAATAATTGCATATGGCGCTATTAAATTTGGAATCTTAAAAGTCAGCCCTGAAAAAAATGTTGTTTTCGACTGGGAACAAGCACTTTCTTTTGAAGGAGAAACAGTGCCTTACATACAATATGCCTATGCAAGAATAAGCAGTATATTGAAAAAGAACAAAAAAGCTAATCTAAAAGCTGATTTAAAACTATTAACTCAAAAGGAAGAAGTCGAGCTTGTTAAAATTATTTCAAACTTTCCAGAAGTCATAACTAAAGCTACTAATGATTTAAGGCCGCATTTAATTGCAAATTATCTTTATTCTTTAGCGCAGAAGTTTAATGAATACTACCACATACATCAAATTCTCAAGGCAGAAGAAAAGACAAGAGATGCTAGAATATTATTAATAAGCGCTATAAAGCAAGTTATAAAGAATGGATTGAATTTGCTGGGAATAGACGTATTGGAAAAGATGTAAAATGCTGCTCCAAACACAAATCATTACAATCATTGTTTTACTTATACTTTCAGCTTTTTTCTCTGCATCAGAATCAGCACTT
>CAZUWB010000126.1:0-3259 GCA_964623945.1 uncultured Methanosarcinales archaeon
TAAACAATGTAAAAAATAAAATAAACAAGAAATATGACTTAGTTATAAGCTTAGACGATGAGTATAAAGCCTGCAAACTTGCTTCTCAGGCTTATTCCGAAAAAATAATCGGTGCATGTCTAAAAAACAATAAAAAAACATACACAAAAAATTCTGCCTTATGGTTTGACATGGGCCTGATTTCAAGGCTTGGCAAGAGAAAAGCTGATTTATTAAAAACAAAGAACAAGAAAACCTACCAGGAAATTATGTATGAAATTCTTGATTCAGGATACAAAAAACAGGAGCCAATACTAAAATTAACAAAAAAAGAGCTTGATTTTGGAAAAAAATTTGCGCAAATGAATAACATAAAGAAAAATGATTTGGTGATTGGCATTAACACAGGAGCAGGGGGAAGATGGCAGGACAAGAAATTAAGCGAGGAACTGACAGCAGAGCTGATTGATAAATTAAATAACAAATTAGATGCAAAATTGCTTCTTTTTGGCGGCCCAGAAGAAGCTGAAAGAAACAAAAAAATAATAAAACTGGCAAAAACAAAAATAATAGATGCTGGCTGCAGGAATTCCTTGATGGAATTTGCCTCTTTATTGAATTTATGCAGTACTCTTGTAACAAGCGACAGCCTGGCTTTGCATATAGGAACTGCGCTAAAGAAAAAGGTTGTGGCGTTTTTCTACGTCACCAGTGCAACCGAAATTGAACTATATGGTAGGGGTATAAAAATAATAGCTAAAGGAAAAGACTATTGCTCATATAAGACTAAATGTGACTATGCTCCAAAGTGGAACATTGACGAGTTTGTTAATGATGTGAAAAGGCTGGTTTGAATGAAATTTAATTATATCGTAAATTACGGTAATTAGTTTAATAGATAGTCGCAATTTACGAGATAGACAATTGCGTGTCAAAAACCACAATTTACAATAATTTATAAGTGGTTTTTGAGCATGCTCGGAAATCGTAATAAATTCCGTAAAATTTGCGATTTCCGACATGTAAATATAATCAATTAACGCAATTGTCTATATTATTTTCGTTTATGTGTAATTTTTCTTCTTTTGTACATCGTTTTGTATCCAAGAAATAAAGAAACTATAATAACTAATGTTATTGCCCCTATAATCAATTCTCTTACAGCTTTCGGATTAGCGATAAGATTAGTAACAGCACCTGTAATTGCATCAAAAGCCCCTTTTTCTGCTGTTGGCGTTTCTGATTGAGGCACAGTTTCAGCAGGCGAAGCTGATTCTATTTCTCCTGTTTCTGTCGATGTCACTAATCCAGTTATTGGAGTTGGTGTCACAACACAGCTTTGGCTTGTTGCTGGACCTTTTGATGAATCAGGACATGGAGTGTCTTGAGCATGCTGGGGAACTTTTACAAGATTACACTGTCTTGTTTGCAATCCATTGATACAAGCAGACCAGCCATCACATTGCCAATCCATGTTACAAACAAATCCAGCTGCGCCTCCACCACCCCCACCTCCTCCGCCACCTCCTCCGCCGCCTCCGCCACCACCGCCAGAGTTGCCTCCAGAGTCATCAGATGGTCTTGAATATGATATTTGCTTAACTCCGGAGTGCTTTAAGCCTGTAATTTTATACTGTGCGCCTTCAAGAGTACAAGTGTAACCGCTTGTTGACACTCCATCACATGCTAGCTTTATTTCATTAGCTCCATTACATCCAGAAGTCACCTCGGTAATAGAAGCTATTTCAGAATCCTTGACACAAACAGAATTGTAGGTAGTATTAGTTCGATTCATGTAAACAGTTTTTGTTTTGCCTTGCGATGTCAAATCAATTCCGCTAATTATAATACTCTGTGTCCCATTAAAAAATGTTTTATTTATCTTAATATCAACAAAGTTAAATTTTGTAATATTTGAAAATTCAAATTCAAACTCCAAAACAGTGTCATTTCCTTCTGTAAAATTAATTTTATTTGTTCCGAGAATTACAGTACTTGAATTAAACAATGAATTATTGACCCTTAAATCAAGATTGGGTATGGTTGTAACAATATCGCTTAGATTTCCTATTAGGGTGTCATTGGCGCCGCTTATTTTATCAGCGACAGAGATTATTACATTTTGTGAATCTGTTCCTCCTTTGCTGTCATTTGCAGTTACTGTCACTGTATAGTTTCTTGCATCTTTATATGTTGTTTGCCATTGTCCTGATCTATTCAAAGGAATTGTATATGTAAATTTCACATCATCTCCATCATCATCAGTAGCCACAACATCTCCACTCGCATTAATTCTTACCAAATCTGTTTCATTAACCATGATATCAGGTATAAAATTTAGTACAGGAGCATCGTTTACATTCAATACAGATAGTATAAAAGACTGGTTAATTGACAGATTTCCATCACTAACTCCAATTATTAAATTATGATTGCCAACTTGAGAATTGTTTGGCATCCAAGATACTAGCCCAGTGCTAGCATTTATATTCATTCTGCTTATATTTGATATAAGGAAATATGATAACGTATCATTATCGAGATCTGTTGCATTTACGTCATAGGTGTAAAGCTCGTCTTCAAGTGTAGAATTAATTGGGATTGTTATTATTTTTGGCTTGTTGTCTAAGATAAACCTAAAAAACTTGGAATTAATATTTCCAAAATTATCTATAGCATAAACAGTCAGTTTATATTCTGCTTTGGACAGGTTACTTGTATTAATGGTATATGAAGAATCTAATGGAATATCTTCAGACCCATAATTGTACCAGCTATTGAAAGGCAAGCTGTCAGTTATGTTGAAGACAATTTTAGTGCCAATTTCTAAAACAGAATTATTTGAAAGATTTACCGGCACTATACTTGGCGGTGTAGAGTCAACAATCTGAAATATAGTAGAATTCTGACCAATATTGTTTTTTATATCAGTTGCAAATACAGTTATATTAACAACGTCAAGCTCGTTTCCATCTATAAATAAAATTGAACTAATTTGAGAAAAGTTTTCCCTAATGCTGAAGTTTATTGTTGTATATGAGCTACTGAGATTATTGGTGATATTGCTATTCAATATTTCTGTCGCATCAGAGATATTTGCAGTTATGTTCAAAGTGTCGTTAACTTTAACATTTGTTATATTGAATGATGTTCTTATGGAAGGTGCTGTGGTATCTTGCACTGTGACTAATGTTGAATTCTGCTGGACATTGTTACTTGTGTCAGTAGCGAAAACTGTCACGTTTATCACAGATCCTTCTTTACCCAATATTTTTGTAAT
>CAZUWB010000127.1:0-3233 GCA_964623945.1 uncultured Methanosarcinales archaeon
AAATTTCACCGATGATAACTAGGATTTACACCAATTGCTTTCATTTCCTCGTTGCCACATTCATTGCAACGGTAAAGTTCGTATTTAGAATTGCCGCTTTGTATAACTCCTTTTTTTGACATTTTTTCATGACACTGCTTGCATTTTAATTCAGCCATAAATTTTTTAATTTAATGGTGGTTTATATACTTATTGATTACTAACTTAAAAATTTTTTTAATTTTTAAGTTCCCAAAAAGCATAGCTTTTTTAGGATAAGATTATTTTATCGCCTATCTTAATGTTATTTTTTATTGTAAAATTGCTATCGACCTCTAGAACATATTTTGCAGGTTTTGACGATTTATAGAGTTTACAAGGATCTTCTTTACAAGGAACTGCACTTTTAATGTCAATAATTTCAAAATTTTTATCAATAAAAGTAATATCTAGAGGAATCAATGTATTTTTCATCCAAAATGTTTGATAACTTTCATTTTCAAAAATAAAAAACATTCCAGAATTTTGATTTAATTTTTCCCTAAACATTAAACCTTGCATTCTTTCCTCATTATCGTCGGCAATTTCAACATTAATTTTTATCAAATCATTTCCATTATCAATTAAAATTTCTTTGAAATTTTTTGTGCAGCTGATTAAAAAAATCAATAAAAAAATTACAAAAATTTTTTTCATAAATTTTTAAAAAATTTTGTTAGAATTTAATGTTTTTGATTAAATTCTTCAATTGTAAATCATTAAATATTTTAGTTTTTTATTATATTTTTCAGTTAGTATCATATATTATATAACATATTTTTTATTACAATTTTTAAAATAGTTATTATATTACAAAACTAATTTATTACATTATTTATAAAAAATATAATATTAAATAATTATTATAAAATATATTTTAAATAATATACTTAACTCATTATTAATTTTCAATATTGAAAAAATTATAATAAAAATGACTTTACATAGTAAAAAGTGAGAGTTCGAATAGTAAAAATGAGTAAATAATAATGCATAGAAAATATTAAAAACAAGAGTCTAAAGTAAACAATGAATGATCAATGTGTATTAGCTTAGATGATTCTAAAACTAAATAAAATCAGATAGAACATCTTTGCTAAAATTAACAAACTTTACAAAAATTATCCAGTCTAAATAACAAAATTACTAAATCTTATCAAATGATACATCTAAAGCACAAGACAATAACCAAAAGTGAGAATTCATCAATAAATTAGGCACTATGAATTTTGATATATAATCTAGCTTTGTAAGCTCTATAAACCCAATATTTTGGCATTTTAGACATTCTAGACAGTTACCAATAACTATATAAATTCTAATCAATCAACTTTAAAGTGAGAATTAAAGGCTAAAATGTACTTTTCAAGTGGTTTAGAGTATATTGTTGGAAGTTCTTATTCTACTAATCCTTATTTCAAAATTAACTATTTTTCAAAAAATATAGACGATAATTATGAATTTAAATCAACAGAACCAATAATTTTTGAAACACCATATAAAGGAAAAACACTAACAACCCAATACAAAAATCAACAAAAATACATAACAACCTATATAGCAAATCATTCTTTTACTCCAGAAATTTTCTTAAATCCTTCAAGGCCAAAAACAAAATTTGTCGGCGATAACAATGAAATAAAAGGCATTGTTGAAGAAACATTTGAATTAATGATGAAAGATAAGTTACCAAGCAACATATCTTTCAATGTCTTACCTTTTAATGAATTTAAATTAATTCATTCTGCATTTGGGGAATGGAGCAACGGCATTTTAGGCTTTTCCATCAATGGAAGTAAAAAGCAAATATTTGTAAGAGAAAACCATCTTGACTCCTTAATTTTAGTAATAGGTCATGAAATCGGGCATGTGATTACAGAAACATTAACAAATAAGCACGATGAAGAAGCCAAAGCATTTGCCTTCTCTATAGAATGGGCTAATATAATTAAAGAGCACAATGTAGCAAACCTTGGACTAAGCATTAAAGAAGATTTTAAATTCGAGCCAGCAAGAAATGGATTGCACGATATTGCTTTTAACTTTGTAAATTTAATGCTCAAAACAGGAAGAAATGCTTTTGAGCTGCACAAAGATTTAGCAAGAAAATACGTATCAATATTTAGTATTAATTATGTGTAATATCTTCCAAGTGGTTAACATACAAAAATTTAAATATAAACAAATAAAACTTTACTGAATCTAAATTGAATAAAGATGATAGAACAAAAACTTGAAGTAAGATTAACTGAGAACTCATTTAAAGTTGAATTATGGAAAGGTGATGCAACAAGATATTTTGCATATAGGCCATACAACATTCTTCATGGAGTAGTTTTAGCATTGGTGCTGGACGAAGCATCTGGAGAAAAACTGGAAAGTATGCTTTATCTCAAAGAAGGTGAAAATTGGATTGCAACTCAAAGCAAAACCCATAGATTGTTGAGCAAATATAAACCTGATACTATAGAAGCTAAAGCCTTTGAACTTATATTAAAAGAAGCTCAGAAATACGCTAAAGACAGTCCGAACTAACCAAAATAACTAAGTTTCTTCTTATCGCTAATCTCTTGTGCTTCTTGGCTTTTTTGCAGTATTGTTTTCAGTTTTTCTTCAAACTTCTCTGCTTGCTCAAGCAAAGGCTTGTAATCGAGCTCCATTCCAAGGTATTTGTCTAAAGCCTCAACTATCTTTGCAGCAGCCTTGCTGTCAGGCAAATTTGTATGTGTTTCTGCAAAAAGACAGCTAATAGGAATTTTTTCAACCCTAAGAAGAACTGCTGCTGTCACCCCTATTATAATGCCTTCTTTTAAGGCTTCAATTCCAGCCTTTTCAAACAATTTTACATTCTTGTCGTTATTTGTATAATAAAAAACTCTTGAGCCTTCGCTATCTTCACCAGAACCAACTCCTTCAAGTGATATTATTTCCTTTATGTCTAAGTCTGATGATAGCTTGTTGATTGTATCAGCCATCTCCCATTCGTAATGGGTTGCAGCCGTAATAGCGTGTAAAATTATAACACTATGTTTGGCATTGTAAAATATGCCTAAAGGCTCAACAACCTTATTTTCGTGTATCGCTACCATTGCAGGCATGTCATTAAACAAAATCTTGCCAATCTGCTCTGTTTTCAAATGCTCTATCAAGAATTCTGAAGCAATTGTTCCCACTAATCCAAAGCCTGGAAAACCCTCAACTATAGTGCAATTCTT
>CAZUWB010000128.1:0-3223 GCA_964623945.1 uncultured Methanosarcinales archaeon
ATCTGCTTCTTCTCTTCTGGAGTCTTATAGAAGCCAATTTTATGCAAGAATCCCCTAACCTTTTTTCTTCTTTCTTTCCTTAACTTTTCTTTCTGTAACTCTTTCTGCTTTCTTAGCTCTTCTTCCTTCTTTCTTTGCTCCTCAGCCTTTTGTTCTTCAAGTTCTTTCTGCTTCTCTAATTCTTCCTGCCTCTTTAACTCCTCTTGTCTTGCTTTTTCTTCTTCAATCTTTTTCCTTCTAGCTTCTAACTGGGCATGTCTTGCTTCCTCAAGCTTTTGTAACTCTTCTTCTAACCTTGACCTTTCCTTTATGGCTCTTTCTTTCTCAAGCTTGCGCTCCCTTTCTTTTTGCCTCTTTTTAATACTGTTTCTTATAGATCTGAATGCAACCACTAATACGCTTGGTTTTTTTGCTTCAGGCTGCTCAGCTCTTTTTTCTTCAGTTACCTCAACTTTTGCTTTTGGCAGCTCAGTCACACTTTCTTCAACTGCTTCGGTCTCTGGCTCTTCTTTTTTCTTTTTAGGGATTACAATCGAGCCAGTTACACGTTCGTAAATATAAGCCCCAATAAAAAAATAGAAATATGCTGTTAAGGCAAACAGCAGAAGTATTGTTGTTAAGGACAATCCCATGCATAGGATGTTATTCTTGCAGAACTGCAAAAATGTCTGCTCTTCCGGACCCATAACTTCAAACAGGTAGCTTGCTGTTCCGATTGAATTGCCCAAGCTTGCTTGAGCAGCAAAAATATATGGGCCAGGCTTCAAATTTTTTGGTATAGACACTGTTTTGAAGAAAGAAGCCTGTGTTTTTACAACCACAGTCTCGCTTTCTGTTACAATTGTGTTGCCATTAATGTCCTTGACGAAATATTCAACATCAACATTTACAGATTCTATACTTTCAAGGTTAAAAACCCTAACTTCAATTGTGGTATCAGAGCCTTGTTTGACCCTCCTTTCTATTGCCACAGGATTTAAATTCATGTCAAAAAGCACATTTTTTGTTTCAATCTCAACAACTATTGGAATATCTCTTGCTGCTTTTTCGGATTTCGCAATTAATTTACCCACATAAATTCCCGGCTTTTCTACTATATTCTGTTCTGGTATAAAAGATGAGAAATTCAAATTAACAATTTTTGTTTGGCCAGGCTTTATTGCAAAAGAATTTGAATCAATTTTTACAATGTCCGATAAACCGAATGCTTCAACACTTATAGTAATTTGTTCGCTTCCAGTATTCATAATTCTAATCTGCTTTTCTATAAATTCACCGCTTCTTACCAAAACCTTAAGCAAAATCTGATCAATTTCAAAATCAGGTTCTTTTGAGCTTACTTTTTTAACTAAGTAAGATTTATTTTGCAGGAAAAATATTAATGAACCTAAAATCAAAATAAGAATCAAAGCAAGTATCAGAAAGAATAATGGCTTTTTTATTTTATGCTTTGGATGGTGATGCGGATTTGTTCCAAGATAAACGGTTCTGACCTTTCCATCTGGGCTTCTAATATTCTCATAATAATATGGACCAAGCTTTTTGCCATGTTTATGTATGTATCTTTTAAACGCCAAATATATCCCCCCCTAGCAGAATTAGTAATTTAGAAAATATATTTCTAAATAAAACCCTAAAAACCACCAAAATACACCTCTTTTTTGTAGTGTAACACTAATTTAAGAACTCTTATTTGTATATTTAAAAATATTTCGGTTAAATTGCAATTTTTATAATTTTTTCCTAAATTTTTTTAAGCAATAACTTTTGAATGCTTATAATTTTCTGTAGTGTAACGGCAATTTAAGAATTAATATATCTCATCAATCTGAGAATTATTTCATTATTTTTTTCTATATTTTTTAAAATTCCTAAACCTATAAACTAATGAATACATAAACAAAACCATCAATCCAATAAAAACAATCAAAGCAACCATTAAAGTTACATTTGATTTTAATGTCTTTTCAATAAATGTTCTTTTTGGCACAACCTTAAACAGCTCACTTGAAACCGCAAATGAGTTTTCATATCTGACTTCAATTACTACAAGATAGTCATCAGGCTGCAAAGTCTCTGGTATCTTAAATGACTTAACAAAAGACGCTTGATTGTCTACTGCAAATGTTTCTGAGCTTTCATAAATAACATTCCCTCTTTTGTCTTTTATTATGTAAGTTGTTATTACATCAACCTTTCTTGGCTGCCCGATGCTTAGCAATGTAATCTGCGCCCTCAAATTACCTCCTACTTCAACTTCTCTATATTCAGGTGGAATAGATATTTTCGCATCAAACAAAACTTGCTGTGATTCAACCTCAATAACAACGCTAATTGATTTTTTAGTTCCATCAGCTGTCACTTCTATCTCACCAAGATAAGAGCCAAGTTTCTTTCCAATTATATTGACTTCTATATTTTTTTCTTGACCAGCATCAAGGCTAAAGCTGTCTTCGGATAAGAAGACAAAATCATTTACTGTTAAAATATTTATGTTAAAATCTAATTTACTGTCTCCCTGATTCTTTATTGTGACAGTTCTAGTTTTTGCAGCGCTTAATTTTATATGCTCTTTTATGGAGCTTGGATTTACGCTAAAATCCTTCTCTTTTGGAATTTCTTCTGTCTCATTAACTCGTACAAATGCACCTTCACCGCCTCCACCACCACCTCCAGCTCCACCGCCTCCACCAGCACCAGGCGATGGCTCTTCGCTAGGACATGCAGAGCTTTTGCATAGACTGCTGCAGCAAAATCCCCCTTCGCATTGGCTAGCTGTTGTGCATGGCTGGTTATTAGCCAACAGCCATGTGTGGAAAAATCCTAGCCTGTTAATGTAAGATGTTGATTCTATAACTTTTGTTATTATCCCTATTGCTACGCCCATCTTATAAGAAGAGCTCGATACATTTTCTCCCCCAACTGAAACAATGACATTCTGCTCATAATTTGTGCTGTTTATTTGCGCACCAAACACTCTAAAAGCTAAAAATAGGAATGCAAGTAAGAAACATATGCTAATTTTCACCTTTTTCCAGCGAAAATGAGTAAAATGCGAGTGAATTCGCGCTAGTTTGCTCAAAATTATCCCATTTTCGTGGCACAGAAAATCTATGATTTTCTCGTGCATTTAAATTCAAATATCTAACTAAGTTGTCTCTTTTTCTTTTTTTCGTTTTTGTAAAGCAAATCTACAAAAAACTAAGGCATTTAAAAACAAATT
>CAZUWB010000129.1:0-3215 GCA_964623945.1 uncultured Methanosarcinales archaeon
TCCTCTATTCTTTCTTTTGTCTTTCTTGTTTTGTTTTTTTCTCCTGATGGAAATGTGATTAAATGCACATGGATATTTTTGCTATTGAAATTCTTAAGCAGTTTTTTACCATAAATTTTGCCGACATTAGAATCAGTTATTATTGCATATGAATTTGCTATTGGATTTCTTTTTAATTCAGCAGCTAAATTATCAAATAATCCTTCATCTATTAAAATATCATATGAATTATCAATTTCTCCTCTCAAATCAATATGACATATTTCCATTTTTCAAATGATGATAAGAGTTAAACAAATACATTCTTGCTCTGCTGTTTTTGATGTTTAAAATTGTAATTGATGCATTTTGAAGCCTTACAGATAATATCTTTTTATTGCTCCACTTTAAAAGTATGCCAAGAATTGTTCTATTTACGCCACCATGCCCGACAATAAGCACTGTTTTATTTTTATTATGATTTATTATTTTATTTAGAATTCTTTTTAATCTGTTTTTTAATATGTTTGGGCTTTCACCTTTAGGAATTCTGAAATTAAATTTATCTTTTTCTCTTTTTTCATATAATTCCTTGTATTTTTTCTTGATATGCTCCATTTTCAAACCTTCCCAAATGCCCCAAGACATTTCATTAAGGGCTTTTTCCCTGATAAGTTTTGCATTTTTGTGGAATCTCTTTATTTCTTCGGCAGTCTTTATTGCTCTTTTCAGTCTGCTTGTGTAAATAACATCGATTTTTATTTTGCTTAATTTTTTAGCAAGCACTTTCGCCTGCTTTAATCCAATTTTTGACATTGGTATGTCTTTCTGCCCTTGCAATTTCTTTTCTCTATTCCAGGAAGTTTCTCCATGCCTGACAATTATAAGATTCATATCTTCCTTCCAATTGCGCTTGCTATTAATTTGAGTTCTTGCATTAATTTTTCAAATCTTTTCGTGCTTATTGTTTGGTCTGCGTCGCTGACAGATTTTTCCGGGTTTGGATGCACTTCTATAAGCAATCCATCAGCTCCTGCTGCAATTGCAGCTTTGCTCATTGGCCCAACTAAATTATATTTTCCTGTTCCATGGCTTGGGTCAACAATAATTGGTAAATGAGTCAGTTCTTTTATGGCAGGCACTGCATTTAAGTCAAGAGTGTTTCTGGTTGAATTTTCAAAAGTTCTTATGCCTCTTTCACACAAAATAACATTATGGTTGCCTTCAGCCATTATGTACTCAGCTGACATGAGCCACTCATTTATCGTTGCTGACATCCCCCTCTTCAACAAAACAGGATGCTTGCTTTTTCCAACCTCTTTTAACAAGTCATAATTTTGCATGTTTCTTGCTCCAATCTGAAGAATGTCTGCATATTTCCTGACTAATTCAACATTTCTTGTGTCCATAACCTCTGTTATGATTGGCAATCCTGTCTCTTCTTTTGCTTGATTTAACAATTTTAATCCTTCTTCTCCTAGCCCCTGAAATGAATAAGGAGAAGTTCTTGGCTTGAAAGCACCACCTCTTAGAATTTTAGCGCCTGCTTTTTTCACTTCATTTGCGGTTTCAATTATCTGCTCTTTGCTTTCAACAGAGCAAGGGCCTGCCATAACAACAATATCTTTGCCTATTTCAACACCATCAACCTTTACTATAGTTCTTTCTGGATGAAATTCCAATGAAGCAAGCTTATACGGCTTAAGAACTTCCATTACCTTTTCAACATCAGGCAAAGCTCGCAAAGAATCGATATGAAGAATTCTTTCATCCCCAATGACTGCAATTACCGTTCTTTCTGTCCCATACAACGGAACTGGCTTCAGCTTATTCTCTTCTATTAGATTTATAACATTCTCTATGTTATCTTTTTTTGCTCCTTGTTTCATCACAATAATCATTTTCTCACCCTTGATTATTTTAAATGCATTCGTATATGCTTGATGCCAGCATCCATGAATATCTTCCCTCTTGGATTAAATCCTAATTTTTTGTAATAATCTCTAAGGTAATATTGGGCATCCATCATAATATTTTTGATATTCTTCTTTTTACAATACTTGATTAGATAATCCAAAATTTTTTTCCCAAAGCCTTTGCCCCTATACTTTTTTAATATAGCTATCCTTTCCAACTTTGCCTTTTTATTAATAAACCTAATTCTTGCACAACCTACAGGTTTATTGTTATAGAGAACTAGCACATGTTTTGCAACATCATCAAATTCGTCTCTATCTCTATTTAAAGGGACATTTTGCTCTTTAACAAATACAATTTCACGTATTTTAAAAACTTTATCTAAATCTTTTTTATTTTTTACCAGTTTTATTTTAATGTTGCTTTTTAGCATTTTAATTTTATATTTTTATCAAGCAAAGACAATGAGATTAGCATTTTAAATAAAAAGCTAATCAGTACTTAAAGAAATAAAAGAAATATTTGAAATTGGAAAACAATCTGTAGAAAGCAAATCCAATATTAGCCATTAAATTTTCTATCTTTTTCATTAGTAATGGTAAGTTAAAGTTATATATAAATGTTACTGCTAATTAACTCAAATGTATCTCTACTACATCTTCATCTTCTAGTTTATGCTCAAGCTTTCTTACAGGCATGCCATCAAACTTCATTGATTTCCCCCAGACTCTTGCAAACCTGAACTTTGAAACAAAATCTTTATGGAGTTTTATGCAGACATCCCTTAAAGTGTTGCCTTTTCTCATTATCAAAGGCACATCCATGTCAGCTTTTTTGCCAATTTCTTTGCAATAAACTCTTATAAACTCCAATTTCTTGAAAATAAGCTCTTTTAGTTCTTCTGTATTCTCTTTATTTTCAGCTGAAACGCATATGTCAGGCTTTACAATCACTTTGATTTTTTCCAGTTCCTTTTCATCAACCATGTCTATCTTGTTTAATACAGTAATTGCTGGAATATATTTTTTGTTGCCCTCTATTACATCGATTAATTGGTCATCAGTTATGTCTTCTCTAACCACAATGTTGCAATTATCCAACCTGAACTCTTTCAATATATTTTTTATTGTTTCTTCGTTTAACTTTGTTAATTTTACAGTCAAGCCTAAATCTATGCCGCCTCTTATTTTTTTGCTTATTTTAACTAGAGGGGTTTTCTGATTCATCCTAAGCCCTGTTTCATAAATCTCTTTTTTAACAACCTTCAAATGCTCCGGAGCAAATACATCAAGCAAAACAATAACTAAATCAGCGCTTTG
>CAZUWB010000130.1:0-3192 GCA_964623945.1 uncultured Methanosarcinales archaeon
AAGCTCATTGCTTGAATTTATCGTGAGCTCCATTTGGTACTCTCGTGACGGGCATTAGCTGGTAAGAGAAGGAAGTATATAAATGTTTGTGAGGAAAAATTTAATTTGATAAAGAATGGAAAATATTTTTTAAGCACAATTTATTCTCTCAATTTTGGATATGCAACTTCATAACACTTGCCCCTGTCCGCTAAAGCTATGCCACCATCCCTATAGGCCCCTTCCAACCGGACTTTTTCTCCAGTAATTAAGTCAGTAAAATCTAAGAATACTTTCTTGCCATCTTTAATAAGTTTTAAATCACTATCTCTCCACACGTAATTGCGACCTCTGTAATTACATTCGATCGTCTGCTTATCATCATGGCTTTTACTTAATTCATATGGACCGCCACACCCAGCTAAAATTGTCGCTGCCAATCCTGTTCCTGCCACAAAAGCTGCTAATTTTTTATTTATAGTCATTTTTATCAATTAAAATTTAATAAAACCCCAGCAAAGCCTCTTGCGAGACCCTGCTAGGGAAAAAGAGGTGATTTTAAAATTTCAAAAAGCTAACTCCCCCAACGAACTAATATGTTACTACTATAAAATAGAACTAATATTTAAATCTTTCGGTGTTTTAACCATTATATAGTGGTATAAACTTGTAAAGATACCCTTAAATACAGGATTTTATTTTATTTAACTATGTCAAAAAAATCTAAGCCGAAGGAAGAATTCAAGACAATGCATGATGTTTTTGATGAATTCACAAACAGAACACTCTACAAACTTATAACCCAAGGGCATTTTGAAGGCTTAGAAAGCCCTATATCAATAGGGAAGGAAAGCAACATTTTTTCAGCTATAAAAAAAGATGGAACAAGAGTAATGGTTAAGATTTACAGGCTTGAAACATGCGATTTCAACAGAATGTACGATTACATAAAAGATGACTCAAGATTCATTAATTTGAAAAAAGGAAAAAGAAAAATTATCTTTTCATGGGTGCAAAGGGAATACAGAAATTTATTAAAAGCCAGAGAAGCTAATGTAAGCGTTCCAACGCCATTTACATTTTCAAACAATGTCTTAGTGCTTGAATTTATTGGTGACAATGATATGATTGCACCAAAGCTGAAAGATGCTGTTCCAAAAAATCCAAAAGAATTTTTTGACAAAATAATAATAAATATGAAAAAATTGTATAAAGCTGGGCTTGTGCATGCTGATTTGTCCGCATTTAACATACTGAACTATAATGAAAGGCCTGTTTTTATTGATTTTTCACAATGCACAACTTTGGAAAGCCCAAGGGCACTTGAATATTTAGACAGGGATATAAGGAATGTATGCAATTTTTTTAAAAAAATAGGGTTAAATGTAGATGAAGCAAAAGTCAAAGAACAGATTATAAGAAACTAGCAATATTAAAAATCATTAAAATAAAATTAAAAAATCAAAAATCAATAAACTTAAAAACAATTAAAATTTTTTAAAAAATGGACAATAAACAAAAACTCATTAACAAAAAAATCAATAACATTATTTTAATTTTTAAAAGTCTATTGCGCTGTGAAAGATAAAACACATTCAATAAAAAATTAAATTCACATTAATAAAACATAAATAAAATCAACATTGAAAAAAATATAAAAAATCAACAAATAAAATGGTAGAGTATTCTTATGAATTGAAGGTGCCAAAAAACAGGGTTGCTGTTATTATTGGCAAAGAAGGCAGTGTAAAGAAAGAGATAGAGGAATCCACAAAAACAAAGCTGAACATTGATTCCAAAGAAGGCGACATTTTCGTTTCCGGCGAAGATGCTCTTGGGCTTTACACAGCAAGAGAAATTATAAAAGCAATTGGCAGAGGATTTAATCCTGATGTTGCAAAGCTTTTGTTAAAGCAGGATTATATTTTTGAGGTTGTTGACTTAAGCGAATATGTTAAGTCAAAAGATGCAATGGTTCGCTTGAAAGGCAGGGTAATTGGTAAAGAAGGAAAATCTAGAAGGCTAATAGAAGAATTAACAGAATGCAACATATCAGTTTTTGGAAAAACAATAAGTATAATAGGACAGCCGGAATCAGCAGCTAATGCTAGGCAAGCAGTTGAATCATTGTTAAGAGGTTCAACCCATGCAAATGTATATAAGTGGCTTGAAAAAAGGAGAAGGGAACTAAAAAGAAGAGCAATTATAGAAATGTAGGATGGCAAAACAACAAACAACAGAAATCAAAGAAACTCCAATAGCATATGAATTAGCTAAAAGGCAAAAGGAAATTTCAGTAGCAGAATTCTTCACAAAAAACAGGCATTTGCTTGGTTTTGACAATAAAAGAAAAGCATTGCTAATGGCTGTAAAGGAAGCTGTTGACAATTCACTAGATGCTTGCGAAGAAGCTAGAATTTTGCCAGAGGTAAGTGTAGAAATCATCGAAATGTCTGAGTTTAAATACAAGGTTGTTATAGAGGACAATGGGCCTGGAATTGTAAAGAAGCAAATACCAAATATTTTTGCAAAATTGCTTTATGGAAGCAAATTTCACACTTTAAAGCAAGCTCGAGGCCAGCAGGGAATAGGAATAAGCGCAGCTGTTTTATATGCGCAATTGACAACAGGCAGATCTGTAAAAATCACATCAAGGGTTTCAAAAAAAGAGCCATCATTTTATTACGAATTAAATATTGACACTCAAAACAACAAGCCAGTCATTGCAAAAGAGGAAATAGTGGAATGGGCAAAAGAGCATGGCACAAAAGTTGAGATTGATTTAGAAGCTGAATATATCAAAGGCAACCAATCTGTCGATGAATATTTAAAACAGACAGCAGTCATTAATCCGCATGTTACAATCATTTATACAAATCCTAAGTCTGAGCAAGTGATTTATGCAAGAGCAACTGACAAGCTTCCTGACGAACCAAAAGAAATCAAGCCTCATCCTTATGGTGTAGAGCTTGGAATGTTAATGGACAAGCTAAGATGGACAGAATCAAGAACTTTACAGAGTTTTTTGACATCAGAGTTTTCTAGAGTAGGGCCAGGAACTGCAAAAGAGATTTGCGAGCATGCTGCTATCCTTCCAAATACAAAGCCTAGTCAAGTGAGCAGAGATATGGCAGAAAAAATACTACAAGGAATTCAAAAAACAAAAATCATTGCTCCTCCTACAGACTGTTTAAGCCCGATAGGAGAGGAATT
>CAZUWB010000131.1:0-3190 GCA_964623945.1 uncultured Methanosarcinales archaeon
ATCTTTTTCATAAAATCAAGCTGCTCAAATTTCTCCTTTTTCCTGTATTCTATTCTTTTAAGCGCCAAAGAAGGCTCTACATTAAGAATAAAAGCAATATCTGGCTTTCTAAATTTCTTATTTTTAGCAACCAAACCCTTTATATCTATACCTTGAGCTCCTTGAAAGGTAATTGTTGAATAATAATATCTGTCGCAAATCACTATATTTAGCTCATGCCCATTTGATTTTTTTAAAAATGGCCCAATTGTTTTTTCTAAATGCTCCTGCCTGTCTTTTATAAATAAATTCACTAATTTTTTGCTATTGCTTCTTGGGTTTTTCTCTTGCCTCAGCATTTCCCTTATTTGCTTTCCATAAAAACCATTTGTTGGCTCTCTTGTTGTTAATATCCTATACTTTTTTCCCTTTGAAAACAAATAATTATGAATCATCTTAACTATTTCACTTTTACCACTTCCATCAATGCCATCAACAACGATAAATAATCCTTTACTCATAGATTTTGAGATTCTTAGTTGATTTATTAAATTTATGCTGTCATAACAAAATTTAAATAAAAATATACATTGAACAATAAAATGATAGCAATATTGACAGATTTTGGTTATTCAGAATATCTTGGAGTGGTTAAAGGAGTTATTTACTCTGCAAATCAAAATTCAAAAATAACAGATTTATATAATTCTGTTGATCCCCAAAATATCAAGGAAGCAGCGTGGATTCTTTATAAAAATTATAAGTACTTCCCAAAAAATACAATATTCTTGTGTGTTGTTGATCCTGGAGTAGGAAGCAAAAGACAATGCTTAGCTGTAAAAACCAAAAACTATTATTTTGTGGGTCCTGACAATGGCCTAATGTATAAGGCAGCTTTTGAAGACAAAATTATTTCTGCAGTTGAATTGCCTGTAAAGAATGCCTCAATGACATTTCATGGAAGAGACATTTTTGCTAAGGCAGCAGCTCAGCTTGAAAAAGGCACTAACATCGAAAAATTAGGGCAAAAAACAGCAGTAAAAACAAAACTTGATTTTTATCTTAAAGGCAGAGAAGGAGAAGTTGTTAGGATTGATAATTTCGGCAATATTATAACAAATCTAAGTTCTTTAAATAAAAGCTCATACCAAGTAAGGACTAAGAATTTCAATCAAAAATTAAAATTTTATGATACTTATGAATTGTCTGCTCCAAAAAATCTGTTTCTTATAAAAGGAAGCTCAAATACTCTTGAAATTTCAATAAAAAACTCAAACACATCTAAAAAATTAAAACTTAAAGTTGGGGATAAAATAAAAATAGAATAATCAAACCTTTAATTCCTCTGCACTTTTTCTCTCAGAATAAAGCTCTTTAATATCATTGTAAACTTTTGCCTTTTCTTCTGGATTTATTTTATTATATAACTTCATTATCTCTATGTAATTCTTTTTTGCAGTTTCTAAGTCAAATCTCATTAAGGCTTCTCTTGTCCTGTTTATGTTATTCCTTATTATAGAAACTTCATTGCCTTCTGGAAATTCTGGCACTAATTGCGCTTCTTCAGGTTCTTGCTCTCTATTTACTTTCTTTCCAAATAATTTAAGGAACAAACTAATTTTCTCTTTTCCTTTTATTTTTTCAATCGCGCTTTTAATCTCATCTTCTGCTTCTTGAAGCTCCTTCGGCTTTGTTTTGGTTTCTTGCTCAAAATTTTTTTCAAAGTTATAGTCTTTATCTAAATCTGTTCTAACATCTTTCATCTCAAATTCTTCCAAAGTATCTGGCAATAAAGCATCTTTTTTAGAAGTCGTTTCTAGTTTTGTTGGGGCATCAAATTCAATGTCATCTATTTCAAAATCATCTGGCTCAATTTTCGGTTTTTCAATCATTTTTTTGCCTTTTTGTGTTTTTTCTTTTATTTGTTTAACTTGGGCTTTTTTTGATTGTTTTAGTTCTGCTTTTTTTGGAATTACTGGCTTTTTATCTTTTAGTTCTTTTTTCAAACTTAATTTCTCTTTTTTCATTAGTGTTTTTTTTGGTTTTGACTCTTTATCCAAATCTTCTAGCAATTCACTTAATTCCCCTTCTTCTGGAAAAGTCTCAATATTAGTTTTAGGTTTTAAGATTTTATCAAAAAACTTAGGCTTTTCCTCTAGGCGTTTGTCTAGCTCCTCTTCTTCAAATGGTGGAGGGGGTGGCAAAATTTCGTCAGACTTTTGCTTGGGTTTTAACAAAAACATATTGACTGCCTCTTTTTGCTTATTATTTTAATTTGATTTTAAATATTTATTGTTTTAATCAATAATTTCTATGATTTTTTCCTTTGATTTAAGTCCAGAACTTATCTTTACTTTCTTTTTTAATAATTTTGGCAGGAATTTAATTAGCTCAATATTTGCCTTGTTTTCTTTAGGCTTTGCCTTTATGCATACTCTATAAGCGTTTCTTTCTTTATCAAAGCCTTCAATTTTATTCTCTTTGGAGTTTGGCTTGACTATTATTTTGAATTTTTTGCTTTGAATATTCATTATAAAGAAAAAGTTATGATTAGAATAAAAAGATTGTCTGTTATTTATGGTAGTATTTTATCACTTTATAATAATAAAAATAGAAAAATTTATAAACAAAGATTTATTAAGGTACTCTTATGTCAAAAGAAAAAATTGCAATAATTCACAGATACCCAAGTTTGATAGAGTTTTTTGCTGATGTTGCTGGACATTTAGGGTATGATGTTCTTAAGATGTATGTAGATAAAAATACAACCCCACAACAAGCAGCCTCTTTTGTTGATGGTGGTAAACCTGATTTAGTGCTTTTGGCTGAGAATTGGCAGCCGATCCAGTTCGATCATGAAAAACTAACTGTAGGTGGTAAGGAAGGTGAAGGTATAGAAGCATTGATAGAGATCAAAAAAAATAATCCCTTTATACCTATCTATATGATTTCTGGAAATCCTCAATATGAAGAAAGAGCAATGCAATCCGGAGCAAATGGCTATATTAAAATACCGATAGGATTTAGAGAACTTAGAGAACTCTTACATTCACAAATTAGGTCTTAAATACAAAAATAATAAATATCAATCATAATCTCGCCAAGTATGCTCGCATTTTTCGCATCTTAAGAACTTTGTTTCTGGCTCATCGCCAGCTCTTGTTTGCACCAGCCAAAAGTAAGCTGTTTTATGCCCGCATTTTGGGCATTC
>CAZUWB010000132.1:0-3175 GCA_964623945.1 uncultured Methanosarcinales archaeon
GAAAGTAAATGTAAATATATTGCTTACATAAATGCAGAAACTAAAAAAGAAAATGGAAATGAATTCTTTAATTTCAAAAAAGCAGTTTTGTTATCAGGACTAACTTTTGAAAAATTCATAAAATTTGTGAAAGAAGGGATTATTCTTTATGATATAAGAATTGGAGTCTATAGAAGCGGTAAAAATAAAGGAAAAACGCATGACCATGGATCTGGTTTTAGATTTCAAAAGCATAATCTAAGGAAGGTCTTTGATGTAGAAGAGATTTAACTATTGTTTTTCTAGTATTACTATCCATTCTTCATTCATTGTTGTTGCATGATTGCCGCTTATATTTGTTGGGCTATTCAATTTTGGCATTCTTTTATGAGGGATATTTCTTATAAAGGTATTGTGGTGTTTGTAGTGGTTTCTAGATTGGAATAATTCTAATATAATCTCATCTGTTGGTATTTGTATACCTTTAACAGTTCTATTTCCTACAACAAAACATAAGAAAGCACCTTGTTTTGTTACCCTATGTAGTTCTTGCACACATTTATCAAAGTCCTCATAAAAGCTCAACACATCTCTAGCCCTAAGAGGATCATTAGCAGCAATTTTGTTAAGCGTTTCTTGTAGTGTTGGAGAATTTAGGTTGTTCTTTAAGTCTTTAGTAGGAATTCCGCCTAAACTTTTCCTATCTATATTAAATACCTCTTTAGTAGGAAGTCCTAACCATTGCAAAGACAATCTGGAAAACTGACCATAAGCAACTGTTGTTCTACTATCACCATAAGGTGGGGATGTAACGATTAAATCAATTTCTTCATTTTGGATTGAAGTTCTGTTTCTTGTATCTTCTGATAAAATTTCAACTTTACAATTCTTATTATAATTTTGGTGGTATTCTTTCATACTAGCAATATTTTCTTTAGCTTTTTCTTTAAATAAATCAATTGTATTAGGACTATGTTTTTTTAGCATTGGCTCGCTTAATCTGTAAAGTTTATATTCATTATTTCTTGTATTGGATGCATTCCTAACAGTTTCAGAAAATGCCACTAGAAAGAAATCCCGAATGTCTTGGTTTTCTATTGAATTAATGTTATTTTTTATTATTGTTAAATCTGTTATAACTTGTGGCTTAAACCAAAATTGAATATTGGTAAAGTTCGGTTTTTCTATTGTTTTTTGCTTAAAATTGACATTTTTTTTGTCTTCTAAGCATTTTGCCATTAATCTTCTGTATTCTTCTGCCAAAAGTTTTGGCTCTATCGGTGTTATTTTTACTTTAGAAATAAGCAAGGCAAGAGGATTTATGTCTATTCCATAGGCTTTTTTGAAATTGTCATGCAAGGTAGCTTCTAAAAGGGCTGTTCCAGAGCCCATAAATGGATCAAGAAGGGCTTTTGCATTTTTGCCATAAGTCTCTATAAGCCTTTTTGCTATTTGGGGTATCATCATAGCTGGGTAAGTATGAAACCCATGATTGCTGTATTTAGTAAAAGCTTTTTGAAAATCCCAGCTTGTGTCCTTAAACTTCAACTCATTGCTTTTTGTTAAGTTTATCGATTGCATTTTTGCCTAGCCCTGTTAACTCGTATAGTCTGCCTTTTCTGCTTTCTTCGTTAAGGCATTTGACTAGCTTTTTGTCTTTTAACTCCCTTAAGAATAAACTAACGTGGTTTAATCTTATATTTATTTTATTTGCGATTTCAGAAGGGGTTAAAGTATCGTTGCCTATGGCTTGTATAATCTTTAACCTATATTCGCTTGATTTCAATAAAGATACAGCAGTTACCATCCCCTTTTGCATACCTCCTGTTTTGATACAATTAGATATATACTTAACTACAATTTAGATACACATTGAATACATATATAAAGGTTTCTGAAAAGGTCTCTTAAATGGTTATAGCGGCTAAAAGAAGGGTGAAGTTTTAAAGAAACTCAATGACCATTATTTTTTCATAAACTTATCTAATTTACTTAATAAAAAATAGGCAATTATAATAAATATATTTCTTGCTAATCTAAAATATTCTTTTTCTGACATAAAAGAATGCCCGCCTTCTATATGAAGAATATTTATAAAACTATCAATAAATTTATTTTCTCTATCACTAAGATTTAAATGTTTTTTAACATAAAGACGTAAATTACCTATCTTGGTTTCTTTAACTTGCGGAAAATTCTCTTTAGTTATATCCTCTATTTTAAGAGCTATATTTTCAACTAAAATCGCAAATATTTCTCTAAAGTTTTTAACCATTCCACTAGTGATTGTTTTAGAATTTTCTAAATAAATAAAACTATCAATTTCTCTTAAAGCATTTTCTATATTTTTATCAAAATTGTAATATTTAATTCTTTCAAAAACTTTTCTTTCATCTTGATTTATTTCAAAGTTAATTCCTTCTAATTCTCTGTTTAAATTATTGAATAGTATTTGGTCAATCATTTGATTAATTTCTTCGGTTTCGCTTAGACGTGGATAAGAATTAGAAATAATCTTTTTTAAAAACTTAAGTTGTATATTGTTAAGATAATGATAATTATTATGTACAAATGCTTTAATAAAACTTAAATAACTAAAAACTTCAAGTCCATTTTTTACCCTAGAACTAAAATATTCTAAGGCTGTATCTATATTATTGGTATATATTAAAGTAGCAAAAGCCAAATCTGTTGTATCGTAATAAATATTGTTAAAATAAATGGCTCTTTCCTTTTCAATTTTAAGACATAGTATACTGATAAATTCTCTTTTTAAGAAGTCATTACCTTCTATCGAGAAATATAATTTCTTAAGTGTTTCCATACTTTCATATTCAATATTATATTCATTAGGTTCTGAATTTATTAATGGATTATAATCATACACAAATGGTTTACCACCATATTTTACAAAACTATAACTCCTTAAACCTCTTTTTCTATTATTAAGTTCTTGACTAAAAACTATATCTATTTTTTCTTTTAATTCTACAGCGTCCATCGTCATAATAATTCAGAAATGTAAATACGTATTTAAAAATATCTTATTCTTTTCAACCATCCAAAATGTAGCTAATAACGATTAAACCATCGACAATGTAAAACTTAAATGTATTTTTCTTTATGAAGTTTAACGAAGGCGACAACTAAAGGGATTTACGGTTTACTATCAAAGATAGGCGGGTTTTCGAATTGC
>CAZUWB010000133.1:0-3175 GCA_964623945.1 uncultured Methanosarcinales archaeon
CAAGCTGAGCCCATTCCCAAAGGATTGCCAAAATTTGCAATTGCTGGAGTGTTTGGCATGAACATCTTGTAGGTCATTAAGTTGTAGAAATCATCTATGTTTTTTTCATGCTCATTAAATTGCTCTTTTTTGAGCATATCAAGAAATTTGCTCCATGTGACTTTCATCTGCTTGTTCCTGTTGAACCTGTCATACATCCTTTTTAGAGCTTCCAAATGATATCTGTTAAGCTTGTAATTTCCAATAGAATATTGGTCTTCATGCAAAGCTGGCTTAAAATCCTCTATCATGTTTACTGGCTGCTTGCTTTCAATATCAAAAACTCTTGTGTCATAGAACAAATCTGGCAATGCTGTGTGAACAGCAACTCTTGTAAATAATTGCTTTGGAGTTTCAATCAATTTTCCAGTTGAATCCTTTCTTAAGTATCTTGCTTTTAGAACTCTTAATGCATTGACATCAAATCGCTTATCAACTTCATCAATTTCCTCTTTTTCAAGAACTAATTGCTTTTCCTTTCTTACTGCAGCTCTTTGCTGCCTGTAAAGAATATAGGCCTTTGCTGTTGCAGCATGCCCTTCTTCAATAAGAACTTTTTCAACAGTATCCTGTATTTGTTCTACAGAAGGTGTTGCGCTTAGGCTTTCCAGTTCCTGCACCACTTTGTCGCTTAAAAGCTGTGCTATTTTTTTGTCTCTTCCGCCAACTGATTTGGCAGCCTTAAAGATAGCACTTGCTATCTTGCTTTGGTCAAAATCTACTATTCTTCCGTCTCTTTTCTTTATTTTAGAGATTTTTTGCTGCATTTTTTAACCTCTTTTCCAGTTTTTACTACTTAGCCGAAAACACAATATATAGTGGTTGAGATGTCGTCTATACACTATATGTAGTGTATTTTCAAATAGGAGCATATATTTAAAGATTTTGGTTATGGGTTATATATAATTTAATATTTGTTAAAAAGGTAATCTTTAATGGTTTAAATAGTTTGGGCAAAGATGTCCAGTGGTTTGTTAATTCTTAAATATCTCGTTGTGATGAACAAAATCCTCAAGTGTCACTGTCTTTGTGTTTTCATCGACAGAAAAAGCCAAAACGAAATGCTTGTCTATATGTACTTCTTTCAAATGCTGCAATGGCGCTCTTAGATTTTTGTAATGCTGTGGATTAAGGATAATCTCGTCTGCTTTCTTCATTATTATTTCATACTGCTTTCTATTTCTCTTAATAAGTTTTTTTAGTTTTTTTTCTATTTCTGGCCTTATGGATAAAGAATAAGCCATTATTCATACCTTTTTCTAAGGTTTTCAACAGTGCCTACTTTAATGGCAGGTTGTTTTTGTATTCGCTGCATCTTTTTAATAAATTCAGGCCTTAATTCTGGTTCCATAATTGATTCCTCGTATTCTTCTGCCATTGTGTTTATTGCTTCTGACTTGTCTTTCAATCCGTATTTTGCCTTTACTATGTTTAATACTCTGTTTGCCTTTTCGGATATGTTTATTATTGCCTGTACCATATTAACATCACCTTAATGTTATATTAATGTGGGATTAATATATAAATGTTTTGGAATTTTTAAGCGTCTGGAAAAACAATACATAGTAAGATTTAAAAATAACCTAAAACTCATACTACCTATGGACAAAAATGAAGTATCTGATAAAATAGGTATTGTTTTAGATAAAGAACTTAATGAATGTAAAAATAAGAGAACTACTTGGGGAATCCAAAAAGATAATAAGGGTAAGTCTAATTTAATATATTCCAATTCTGATGTTTTGATAGACCTATTTTCCAATATTTAAAATAATGAAGAAGCAAAAAAAAATTTTATATCATATTTAAAAACTATTATAGCAGATGATGGTAGTGATGTAGGTGAAGAGTATGCAGGTCCTTTTAAATATAACTATACGCCCTTTGGTTCGGCTCAAATTTGTTTTTATACTCTGGTACGTTTAGGTTATGTAGACGACGCACTAGTAGGCTTATCAAAAAGAAGTAGAGACTCGTCATTGTTAATTTATTTCTTATATGAATTGTTTAGTGAAGATTACATTTACTTTAATAATAATCAACTAGGGCGACTTTTGAATAATATAAAAATTCTTAGAGTTCATAGCCACTATCATCCTATAAAAAATGCTATAATCATTAAACTTATTGATCAAAGATTTGAGTTATTAAAAAACGAATTAAAGACAATCAACATAGAAATAAATCAAGACAAAAAAGAATTGATTGAAAAATTTAAATATCTAGAATTTGATGATAAATATAATGAATTACTTATGGATATTGATAAATATATTTATGGTGATGCCCCAAAGATTGTTAATGCTGGTATGATAGGCAACTTGAGGTCTTTTTTTGAAAGTTTAGTAAAGGATATGGCATTAAAAATTTCCAAAAAATTTAATGAGCAAATACCACGTATTGAAGGTAGGGGTGAAATAGGCAGTATAAGAGTTTATTTAAAGAATAAATTTGGATTAAGTGATAATGATGATAATTTTATTAACTCTTTTGTAAAAATTCTTCATGGAGAAGGTGGTCATGATTTTGTTTCTGAGAAAGAATATTTTAGATTGGCAAGAAATATAGCTATAGAAATTGGGCTTTTTTTGATGTCAAAATATGAAAAAACTATAAAATAAACTAATTTTTCACTCCACTTCCTTCCCCAACTTCCCTAACTTCTCTCCATCTAAAAACTTAGAAATAACATCTTTCAAATCTTTTATCTTTACCCTTATCTGCTCTGTCGTGTCCCTGGATCTTACAGTTACAGAATCATCTTCAAAACTTTCAAAATCAATTGTAATGCTGGCATAAACTCCTGTTTCATCTGCCCTCGCATACCTTCTTCCAATTGAGCCAGAAACATCAAATGTTGATGTCCAATGCTGCTTCAATTCATTGTGAATTTCTTTTGCTTTGTCCACCAATTCTTTCTTGTTTGAAACAAGCGGAAAGACTCCAACTTTTACTGGAGCAAGATTAGGATGCAATTTTAAAACAACATTGTCTCTTGACTTGTCAAAAGTATAAGCATCGAACATAAAAACAAGAAAAGCTCTTTCAACACCTTGAGAAGGCTCGCATATAACATGAGGGATTATCTTTTTCTTTGCCTCTTCATCAAATAACATCAAGTCAGTTTTTGAGAATT
>CAZUWB010000134.1:0-3168 GCA_964623945.1 uncultured Methanosarcinales archaeon
TATTGCAGGCAACTTGCCAGTACAGCAAGCATTTGCAGTAGCTAATGAATTGGTCTCAACAATGATAAGAGGCATTGTAGAAACAATTGCAGTGCCATCACTAGTTAACTTGGATTATGCTGATGTAAAGGCAATAATGCAAGACGGTGGAGTAGCAGCAATTGGTGTTGGAGTTTCTGATACAACAAACAGAGTAGAAGAAGCTGTAAAAGGCGCTTTAAGCAATCCTCTACTAGAGATTAGCTACAAAGGAGCAACAGGAGCTTTAATCCATGTTGAAGGCGGTCCTGACATGACTCTTGACGAAGTTAATAGAATCGGTGAGCTGGTGACAGAAAGTCTTGACCAAGATGCAAATGTTATCTGGGGAGCAAGAGTTTCAGAAGCTATGAAGGGAAAGCTAGCAGTTATGACAATTATTACAGGTGTTAATAGCCCATGGATACTTGGCAAAGCAGACAAGAAAACAAGAGTGCTCGAAGCCAAAAGATTCAGCGACGAGCTAGGAATTGATTACTTCAGCGATTAAATTTTTTATTTTTTAATCATTTTTTCGAACATTTAGGATGTAGCGTGAATAATTATGATAATACAAAAAAGATTAAAAATAGGGTTTGCCCAGAGTGATAATAAAGGCAATATACAGGCATCATTCACAACAAAAGCTAGAATTGGTGATGCACAAGTATCTGTACAATGGGGTAAGGCTTTAACTGTCGACTTAATTAAAGACATTTTAGGAGTAGATGTCCTTACAAAAAAGCCATCACCAACAGGTGCCTATGCAAAACCACTCCTTAAAGAATTAGAAAGGAAAAAAATTTCGCTTGTAATTGAATAAAAAAATCAAAAT
Organism: uncultured Methanosarcinales archaeon; assembly: GCA_964623945.1. Classification (GTDB taxonomy): domain Archaea; phylum Nanobdellota; class Nanobdellia; order Woesearchaeales; family GW2011-AR4. Next base: position 854 of record CAZUWB010000134.1, read on the forward strand.
AAAAAAAGTTGAAAAAATAAAAATTTGCGAACGAAGTGAGCACTCGCAACAGTGAGTTGGCGAGCGAGTCTCTTTGCGAGCCTCGCATGTCTCTGTTGCGCAAGGTGTCAACTGACTTTGCAGTTGAAGGTGATATCAAATGACAGTTGATGAAGATAAAATAGTCAAGAAAATGGTGGCTGACATAGTTTATTCTAATGAAAAATTTGTCGGGCAATCACAAGATATTGAGAATTTTAAGAGGATAGTGCCTGTGCTTCTGGAGAAAGGCATTGACAATGTAAACCTTTCAATGTTTGATGAAACAACAAAATCCAAGCTGCTTAATGCTTTAGGAGAAGAATACATTAGAAGAGGCAACATGAATGATGCTGTAAAAGCTTTTATTCTCGCTGGAAACAGGCAAAGGCTTGTGGAAGTAGGCGAGCATTATGAGGAAGTTGGATTGTTTGGAAATGCAATTGACACTTACAGACTAGCTGACTCTAACGATAAGCTGCTAGTGGTTGGGAGAAAATGCCTTGAAAATGGACATTTCTCAGATGCAATAAAAGCATTCAGGCTTTGCAATGACATTGAAAACTTAACAAAAGTTGGAGATGAATGCTTCCAAAAAGGCAAATGGGATTATGCCATTGAAATCTTCAGCGCAATAAACAACTCACACAAACTAACGGAAATTGGCGACAAATGTCTGAAGGAAAGGCAGATTGGATATGCTGCCAAAGCCTATGAGCTTGCTCACGACAAAGACAAATTAAGCGCATTAGGAGATGTCTGCCTAAGAGAGGGTTTGCTTGCAACTGCGCTAAAAGCCTATTCACAAGGCGGCAACGACATGATGGTGCAGTTTATCAAAGAAAACTTTGGCAACAAGCTTTCAAGTTTTTAAATTTTTTATTTTTGATATATAAAACATTAGATGTAAGAATAAAGAAAAAATTAGAATTTAAAATTTGACAAAATAAAAAAACTCAAAACGTTGCTTTGCAACAAAAGTTACACTCGGCAAAATTTGTTTTGCCACTAAATTTTGCCTCGCATTTATTCAATGAATAAATTAGCGAGGCTTGAGTGCAATGGCAACAAGCGAAAGCCGAGCACTAACATTTGCCGAAGGCGGATTTAAAATTTAAATTTAAGAAAACAAAAATTTGATTAAAATGGAACCACAAACTGACGCTTTCACTCAAAAAAGATTTGAGCTAATGATAGATATGGCTACAAAGAAGCTGCAGCAAGAAATATCAGGATTAAAAGAGCATATAGCTTCTTTAAATAGCGAAATGGGCTCTTTGAAAAGCCAGATATCAAGGCTGCAATTCCAGCCTCAGCAAAGCCATACTGTGCAAAAAACTCTTTCAGAACCGCAGCATAGAGAGCAAAGTGTTGAGCAAAAAAAAGAAGTCAAGATTGTGGATTGCAGGCCTGAAGGTGAAAGGCATGAAGAATTCCAAAGCGGAGCTGCAAAGAACGCAGAGCCAGTAAGGCCAAGATATGGAGATTATGAGCCAAAGGATGTAAGCATTGACAAGTTCTTTTATTTTGGAAGGAAATAAACTAATTTTCACAATATTTATATAGAAATTGTGTAAAGATATCTTCAAATGAAATTCACATTTGCAGCAGAAGACAGTATTATTGGCATATGTTGTGGTTTGTTGCTTATAGGTTTAACTGGAAGGTTTTTCTCAATAAAACTTAGCAATATACTGTATGTAATTGCATTTGTAATTTTTACATTCTTTATTTTGCTGGATATAATAAATGAAATTCGAGACTTAACAACACATTTTGGGTTTATTGTCTTTTCTATATTGCATAGTTTAGCAGATTTGGCAATAGCTTTAGCATTTGTATCGCATTTTAGCAGTTGGAATGTGCCATATATAACAGCTACAATTGTGCCTTACTTGAAGAGTGAAGTGGTTATATTCTGGCTTGGAATATTTTTGGTTGTTGGCAATGTTGTATGGCTTATTTTATATCCGTTTTTGGATTAATCAACCATAAACAATTCGTTGTCTTTTCCTACGTCAAAGAAGCCCAGCCTTGCGCCAGCGTCGAGAAAAGCATGAGAATAAACAATTGCGCCATATGCATTAATTAAGTCATTTTTTTCTTGAAAATACTTAGCATCATCAAAATATCTTTGGGCCAAATCAAGAAAATCTTCTGCCTCTTTTTTATGCTTTTCAACAATTTTTACTTTTTTTAATGCCTTTGAAGTCAATTCAAAATATTTTTGCAATTTTTGTTCAATGGATTGCATTTTAGTTTTTTAAAAAGTAAATAAGAAAATCTCACAAATGCTT
>CAZUWB010000135.1:0-3162 GCA_964623945.1 uncultured Methanosarcinales archaeon
AAACAAAAATCATTGCTCCTCCTACAGACTGTTTAAGCCCGATAGGAGAGGAATTGCTTGAAAAAGGATTAAGGAAAGAAATAAGGGCAGAGTTTTACTGCGCAACTTCTAGAACTCCATCTGTATACAGGGGGAATCCTTTCATTATTGAAGCAGCTATAGCTTTTGGCGGTGAAATTTCTAAAGAGGAGAAATCAAATATTTTGAGATTTGCTAACAGAGTTCCTTTGCTGTACCAAGAAGGAGCTTGCGCAATGACAAAATCAATAATGGAAACAAATTGGAAGCCGTATGGATTGCAGCAAAGCGGTGATTCTGTGCCTGTTGGTCCTGTTGTTATTGTTGTGCACATGGCATCTGTTTGGGTGCCTTTTACAAGCGAGAGCAAAGAAGCAATTGCCCATTACCCTGAGATAATTAAAGATATAAAATTAGCATTGCAGGAATGCGGCAGGCTTCTTGGCACATATGTCAGAAAAAAATACAGAATTTCGGAACAGATTGAGCGTGCAAATATGTTTGAAAAGTACATTCCAGAAGTTGCAGATTCGCTGTCTGTTTTAACAAAAGAAAATAAGGATAAGATACTAAAAGGTTTGTTGAAGATGCTAGTGAAACCTGAAATAAAAAAGGAAATTATTGAAGAAGACAGTGACGATAAATTATACAAAATGGAATTTTCTAAAAATGAAGAAGCAAGACAAGAAACCAGTTAAGGAATTAGAAGAGTTTGGAAAAAAACTTGTATTAGATATTGAAAAAGGTAAAAATCCTACTATTGATTTTACTTTGAGAAGCTTGTCAAATGTAGTTTACGACACAAAAACAAAAACTCTAAGCCTTGGCGAAAAACAGCAGCAAAGGACTTTTTTTAATGTCGGACATGCAAAAAAATTTCTTCAAACTTTGGAAATTGCAAAGGTAAGCAAAAATCTTCTTGATGTTGGAAAGCACGCAAGCTTAAGGGACGTTTTCTACATGGCTAAAAGAACAATACCACAATCTAATATCAACATTGTTGACGACCAGGTTGAAAGCGACAAAGCAATAGAAGATTTGGAGTTGATAACAGATTTGTCAAGAGAGCAGTTAAACATAAATGCAAACAAGATGGGCTCTGTTGCAGGCAATGTTGTGATTGAAGACGCTGGCGACGCAATAAACTGGGCAAAGCTTGGTTCTGGAGGCTGGAGCATTCCTTCTAATGTTGAAGATATTGAATTTAAAAGCGTCAAAGCAAAATACGTAATTTATATGGAAAAGCAGGCAGTATGGGAAAGGCTGCATGAAGACAAATTCTGGGAAAAGCAAAATTGCATTATTGTGACATCACAAGGCCAAACAACACGAGGCATAAGAAGGCTGCTGCAAAGATTGTCGCAAGAGTATAATTTGCCAATCTATGTTCTGGCTGATTTTGATCCATGGGGTTTCTATATCTATTCAGTTTTGAAATTCGGCTCAATAAATCTAGCTCACATGTCCAGCACAATGACATTGCAAAATGCGCGTTTTCTTGGAGTGACTGCAGACGACGCAACCAATTATGATTTGAAAAAACATTTCATTAAATTCAAGGACGTTGATTTAACAAGGTTGAAGCAAATCTCTGACTACGATTGGTTCAAGAAAAACAAAGAATGGCAGCGCCAATTCAAAATGATGAAAGATTTTGGAGCAAAGCTTGAAATACAAGCCCTGTCATCAAAAGGCATAACATTTATATCAGATAAATATCTGCCTGAGAAAATAAAAAAAGCGCAATTTTTGGATTAGAATGGCACAGAAAAAAGAAGAAAAACCAAAAAAAGATGTTCCAGCTTGCTGCGTTGGCTGCGTGCGCTGGGAAAAATTCGGCAAGAACTGCTATTATTATTGGGAAGGCAAAAAGCACTGCACAATGTGGGCAGGCTCTTGGGACGAAGTTATAATGCAATAAATTGTAAGGATTATTTTTAATAATTTATTTTTCATTTCAACAACAAACTATTTAAACGATAACAAATACATAATTTTTATGCCTTACGCAGTTAGTTTGAAAAAATGCAATTCTTACAAACAAGAAGATGTTGATAAATCAATCAAAAAATTAATCGATAATTTGAGTGGGATTTCAAAATTTGTTAAAAAATCCCAAAAAGTCCTTCTGAAGCCTAATATTGTGAAAGGTATGAAGCCGAACGAATGCGGAACAACTCATCCAGCAGTTGTTGAAGCAATAATAAAAATTCTTAAAGAAAATAAATGCGAAGTTTTTGTTGGAGATGAACCATTTGCAGACGATGCTGTGCAAGCAATGAAAGTTTGCGGGATTTACGATGTTTGCAAAAAGCACAATGTTGAAATTGCAGTTTTTAATAAAAAGATAGATGTTTTTAATAAAAATGGATTTGTTGTTAAGGAATTTCCATTAACGCATTATTTTAATGAAGTTGATGCAATTATCAACGTGCCAAAATTAAAGACTCATTCCCAGCTTTATTTTACTGGTGCTGTAAAGAATCTCTACAGCATTATGCCGGGCCCTCGTCGAGGGTTTTATCATTTGAAACATTCCAATATGGAGTACTTTGCCAATATGCTTCTTGACTTGTATGCTTTGTTAAGAAAAAAAGTTGTCCTTAATATTATGGATGGAATTTATGGAATGGAAGGAAATGGACCTTGTAGTGGTAATAAAATATTTGCCGGGGTTTTAGCTGCTTCAAGCGATGCAGTCGCTTTGGATTTTGTAATGTGTAATTTGATTGGTTTAGACATAGATAACTTAGCCACAGTCTATTATGCCAGAAAAAGAAAAGACTATCTGTTTGAGCCAAAAAACATCAAAATTATTGGAGAGAAAATTGAAAATATAAAAATAGAGCCTTTTGTTGAAGCAGAACATCATACTTTAAATATGATGCCTACTTTTGTGAATAACTTCAAGGATTATATTATGAGGCATAAGAGTGAATTAATTTATTAACAAATTTTATAAACAATTACTTTAATTCTTTCTCTTTATGGGCCAGTAGCTCAGCTTGGAGCTGAACGCGGGCTCGCGTTCTCGCGAGCAAAACAGAGCGATAGCCTTCTAAGCTATAGGTCCGGGGTTCAAATCCTCGCTGGCCCGTTTTACACAATTAAAATAGAAATGTTTAAATAGTGGCTTTTTCAGAA
>CAZUWB010000136.1:0-3151 GCA_964623945.1 uncultured Methanosarcinales archaeon
ACATTCATTTTTTTCATGAAAATAAAATATATCCTTGTATTTTTTCCTCAAATTCAAAAATGCCATATTCTCGAGCATCTTGCCCTTATCCTCCAAAAAAGAGGCTGAATTGGCATTGGATAAGCCGTTATCAACAGAGTAAATCTTCTTGGGATTTATTAGCTGCTTTTTCAATGAGTAGTCAAACTTAGGAATAGTAAACAACAGATAACTGTCTTCATAATATGAAATGAAAGATATTACACTGTTAGTTGAGCCCAGATTAAACATTTTTTTGAGGGAGTTATACGAAAACTCTTTGCCCACATTAGTAAGCAGATATACTGCCATTTCTTTTAGAACTTTCATGCTCCTAATTTTATGCCTTATAGCAATATCTCTGGCTATTATATCATTTAAAAGTTCCTGCAGTATTTCAGCTCTGTTGACTTTAAGGTACTCGGGAAAGCCCCCTTTAGCAAAATACTCCTGAAATGAGGCGATATTTGGCATTTTGCCCGTTAATTTAAGAAATTCTTTAAATGAAAATGGAAATAACTCATATCTTACATACCTTCCAGTAAGTTTTGTTCCTAGTTCTCTGCTCAGCAATGAAGCATTAGAGCCAGTTACAAGAACATGCTTATTCTTGTCTAGAATTGCCCTAACAAAAAGCTCCCACTTCCAAACATTCTGTATTTCATCAAAGAAATAATAGTCCTGTTCGCCATATTCTTCTATAAAAATATTGCCCAACTTCTGAAAATCCTCCAATTCAAAATTAACTGCCCTGGGATCCTCAAAATTAAAATAATAGCATCCTTTTACTTTTTTCATAAGCTGGCGCAGTAATGTGCTTTTTCCACACCTCCTAATGCCGGATATCACTAATGCAAACGGCATTTTTAAGTCAATTTGACTAAGCCTTTCTCTTTCTATGCTTTTATCAAACGATGAAATAGAATCTTTTTGGGATCTTACAATCGCTTTTAAGGTGTCCTTGAGTATCATTTTAATTGGCCTATCTAAACTGCTATATAAATCTTTTCATTAGTAATGCATAGTTTTGTTCATTATTAATGAATAAAATTAAGAGATAGTATTTCAAAGAACTATAGAGAACGAACTAAATATCCATAAAAATTGTTTAGTTCGTTCCAATATGGCAAACACACCTTATATTACAAAAATTTACTGCGTTTGCTATAAATTGAAAATTATAGCAGCAAAATGAGAATAAAAACTGCCAGCTTTGGGGTTTATTTGGAGATTGTGGGATGATTAGTTTAGTATTGAAAATTTACCCTCATTCCGCTTTACTGCCGCTTTTTGTTTTCAGGCTTTCTTCCTTATGATGATGAATGCAGCATCCGAAGCCAATCCCCACTATTCCGGTAAATGCCATTCCAAGCAAAAACCCCAGCCAAGATATGCCCTTTTGGATAAGGTAGCCGGCGAAAATCAGCAGCAATCCCTGCAAAGCAAGGCCGGCAACCATCAAAAGCCTTCCATGCCTTGGCAGATCTTTTCCAAGCAAGTTGAAATAGTAAGCTGCCAACAGCAGGCTTAGCCCGGCAATGGCAAAGGCAGATATTATTAAAGTTGTTTCTCCTGCAAAGCCGCCTTTAACATAAGTGTCATAGTAAGCAAGCAATACTGCAACAACAGCAAATATTGGCACCAACTTCAGTTTTTTCATCCATTCAACATCAATTTTGCCAAGCCCATACAAAATGGCTACTGCTGCAAATAAAAGAGAAATCCTGTGAAGAAAAAACCAGAACAAGACTCCAGTTGTTTGGCTTAAGGTCCTGAATATTCCATGAAATCCCAATAAAAGGAAAAAGAAGCCTATGTACAGCGCAAACTTATTCTTATTTTTATAATAAACCCATAAGATAAATAAGGCTATTAAAATTCTTACAATTGAAGCTATTATTGCCGCAGTCGCTTGATCCAAAGCCAATTTTCAGCCTCTTTTTTTAAACTTCAAAAGCCTTTTCAAATTTTTTCTCGGCTTCCTTCTCATTCTCTTGCCACTTGATTTTGTTAAGCTCTTTAGTCAGCTCGCCTATTAATTCAAATGGCAGGGAAATGCCCTTGCATACTGTGTGGTTTCCCAGCCTGTTTTCTCTTGTTTCATGTATGCAGACAAAATTGCCTTCGCTGTTTTCAACTGTGCTTAGGACATAGTTTGCTTTGCCTTTGCTGTATTCATTCAAATGACTGCTATTTCCATTATGGTGGTAAATGTCCAGATTGCCCCTGGAAATTTTATGCGCCTGGGCTGTACAGCTCAATACTTCAAGGTGATGCCATATTGTAGAATAAGTCAAGCCAGTTGCCTCTTTTATCTGGGATATAGTGATGCCGTCCGGGTTAAGCTCCAAAATTTTTTTCAGCAAATTTTGCAGGTATTCTTCTTTCTCCTTGGCAGGCAGTGTTTTAAAAGCCTCTTTTTGAAGCATATCTTTCGGTAAGTTTATATTTGCCATTTTATTTGAATAAGTCTAAATGCTCATTTGAATATCTCTTTGAATGATTAATATATAAATTTTTTGTTTTAAGCCCCTATTTGAATGATTCTGGCATTATTTTTGCTGCAAATGCATTTTGAATTGGATAAAACTGGGTTTCATAGATTAGTATTGGGCTTCATTTGAATGGCAATACTAGAAGCTGGTTTAATGAGCTGAATTTTATTGTTATTTGAAGAAACAATTTTTGGCTTAATTTTTGCCCATTTATTTTCAATATGTTAATCCCATATCTTTAATTGTTTAAGTTAAGAATGTTTTATTTATAACCATTATAACTGTTTTAAGCTGATATTAGCAGCTTCTTGTCTTCTAATAGGTTTTGTGTGTTCTGGAGAGTGTACTCCATTCCAATGCAATGCTTCCAATAGCAGGCAATGTCCTGAAGCCCTTTTACAATGTTTCTTCAGGTAAATTATGGTATTTGATTTGAATAGGTATTTGAATGGTTATTTGAATGGTTGCATATACAAATTTTTTTATCATTGGAATGAGCAGGCTGAATTGCTGAGCAACTGGAGTGAATTAACAGCTTTGTAATAACCAAAAACAGAAAAGTAGATATATATGCTATAAAACTTATAATGATTATGACAATAACAACAATACCTGTAAGCAAGGAGTTTCATGACTGG
>CAZUWB010000137.1:0-3041 GCA_964623945.1 uncultured Methanosarcinales archaeon
ATTCCTCCTTTAAAAAGTTCTGTAAAAAGACAATTAAGAACAAGAACAGTTTATTATTTTGATATTTTGGAAATTGAAGACAAAGATGTTTTATTCAAAGTTGGAACAGAAGCTGGAACTTATATAAGGAAATTAATCCATGATATTGGAAAAAAATTAGAAATTGGAGCTCATATGGCAGAGCTTAGAAGAACAAAAGCAGGTCCTTTTGATGAATCAACTTTATTTACATTACATGGACTTTCTGATGCTTATTATTTTTATAAAGAAAAAAATAATGATAAATTTCTAAGAAAAGTCATACAGCCAGTTGAAAATGGAACCAATCATCTGCCTAAAATATGGGTTTTTGACACAACAGTTGAAAGCATTTGCCATGGTGTTGATTTAAAAGTTCCAGGCATTAGCAAATTAAATGACAAAATAAATGAAGATGAAACTGTTGCAATAATGACTTTAAAAGAGGAATTAATTGCTTTAGGTACTGCAAAAATGAATTCAGAAGAAATGCTCGGCGAAAAAGGAATTGCTGTGCAGACTGATAAAGTATTTATGTTGCCGGGTGTTTATAAGATTGAAAAATAATTATTGTTGAGTTTAAAAAAGAAAAATTTATGAAATAAATAATGTTACCTTAATTTTATGGAAGAAAGCAAGCCCATTTATTATGATAGAATATTGGAAGAACTAAAATCAATCGAAGAAATAAAAATTAAAAATAATAATTATTGGGCTGTGAATAAATATGGGGTTAGAAATTTCGGAGAAATACAATTTAAGCCACACAGGAAATGGACTGGCAAGAAACGGATAACGTTAGATGATATCTGTAATGCTTTAGCAACAATCCCAGAGCTTCCAAAACCAACAAGTAAAGACAAGAGACAAGTTATATACGAAATACCAGTAAATTCTGGCATCGACAGGATTGCTGTTTTTTATGTATAAACTTCTTATAATCTAATTTCTTTGAACAGTTAACTTTAAATATTTCTACATCAACCTTAGCTTGATTTGAAATGGAATCAAAGCTCGAATGCCCATTATGCGTAACTCAACTGGAGCAGCAACAAGACTATTGTCCGGAATGTGGTGAGACGCTTACGAATAAAAAATAAAACCAAAAAATTTTTATTATTCTAAGGTAATGTTATATTAAGGTGTGAGAAATGCCAGTAACTTCATTATACACATGCTCAAGATGCAAGAAAGAGTTTAATTTTAATAATATAAAATATGATGAAAATAAAAATTTAATTTGCGTTCAATGCTTGGATAAAAAACAAAAGTTGGAAAAGAAAGAGAAATTGAGTATAGAAAAAGCTGAAGAGCAAGAAGCTGTTAACTTTATTTGCACAGACTGCAGGTTTAAATTCTCAATTAAGAAAGGCTCTCCAAAGGCTATAAAATGCCCTTACTGCGGCAAAACAAAATTGATGATTGTTAAGAAATACAAGGATGAGAATGACTTGATTAAGGATTCTTTGGACCAAAGATTTGATTATTAACATAGGAAGATTTATATATAAGTGTCTATAACTATCTATAGATTGACTTATAATAAGGTGATTAAATTGAAATTGACAAGCATACAACTTCATGAGCAAACGAAGAAAAGATTGGAAGAAAAGAAAGTGTATCCAAGAGAGAGCTACGACTCTGTAATTAAAAGGGTACTGGAAAGTGAAAATATTCCCTCAATGGAAGAAATGTTTAAAAGAGGAGATGCAATAAAACAAAAGAGAAGATACGGTACAAAAGAAGTAATAACGCTTAGTCATGAATTGCGGTTAAAAAGATGAGCGTATTTATCGACTCAAATATAATAATAAAGGCTTTTGTTGAAGACAAAGATAATGAGAGATGCAGAAAAGCCCTATATGGAGATTTTACCACAAACGTGTTATGCTTGGTAGAAGCACAACATGCTATATCAACAATCAAAAATGACAAAGTTTATGCTGCTGACTGTATCAAATCATTATTTAAAAGCAACGGTATTATCGTGCAATTGGACAAGAACTTGCTTTTTGAATGCTTCAAAAGAATAGAGAAATATAATCTCAACATATTTGATTTGATTAACTATACCACTGCTTTAATCAACAACTGTTCTGAAATTATTTCTTATGATAAAGATTTTGATGATTTAGAAATAAAAAGAGTTGAGCCTTAAATGCTGAAGAAAGTTTAATTACTGAGCAACTTATTAGCTACTATCTGTGAATGATTTTTAAGAATCATTTAGTTGAGTTATTAACTTTACTTTATAAATATTTTCACCACTTCTTAATAGTCTGACTTTTTATTTATAAACCAAATTTATCCTTCCATATAGAAAAAAATTAACTTTTCTCTTTTTTTGATAAAGTATACCAGTATACAAAATAGTAATATTTATATACTAGTTCATATATTGAGAATACTCCAATTTTTAAAATAGCTAAAATAATCTGAGGTGAAAAGAATGGGAATGGATTTTGTTATTGAAAGTGCACTAAAGCAACAGGTTGCACAAACAGAGGATTTGCAAGTAGGCCATGCTAATATCAAGGTTATTGGTTGTGGCGGAGCTGGCAGCAATATGGTGAGCTGGCTTTACAGGAAGGGAATAAGAGGCGCTGAAATTCTTGCTTGTAACACAGATAAGCAGCATTTGGAAATTACAGAAGCTGACAAACGATTTCTAATCGGAAGAGAGCTTACAAGAGGTCTTGGATGTGGCGGTTTTCCAGATAAAGGGAGCAAGGCTGCACAAGAAAATATACAAGAAATTAAAGATGTTCTAAAAGGCTCTGACATGGTTTTTATATGCGCAGGCATGGGCGGAGGTACAGGAACAGGAGCTGCTCCAGTTGTGGCGCAAGTGGCAAAAGATTCAGGCGCTATTGTTATTGGAACAGTAACAATGCCATTTAAAATTGAAAGAGCTAGAATTGACAAAGCTGAATTTGGACTACAACAATTAAGGCAAACCTCAGATACAGTTATTGTGATTGACAACAACAGGCTAGTCAATATTGCAGGAAACTTGCCAGTAC
>CAZUWB010000138.1:0-2953 GCA_964623945.1 uncultured Methanosarcinales archaeon
CACCTGTGCTGAATTTCTTTTCAGGCACATTTCTACTTTCCATTTTTACTCACCCGTTGCTATTCGCATGTTTTTTCAAAGCCTCTTTAATTAGGAATGCCTTGGCTTTAGGCGGATTTACGCCATTTCCTCAACATTCCAGAGGCTGGGTTTGGCTGTTTTTTTTATCAACCTGAAGATAGTAGGGATGGGTTAGTTTATATATTTTAGGCACCCATGTCCAGTGTCCAGTGGTTATTTGCTATATGGAAAAGAAAGGATATGTTATATTTTTTTCCTGAAATTTACATTAAGAAATTAGGCAAATTCCTTTATGATTTTTACCTGCTCTTTGCTTAATTTTACGTGAAAGGCATTCTCAATTTGGGAATCAATCAGCTCTTTCTGCATTTTGGACCAGTCTTTATGTGTTATGACGTAATTTGCCCATTTCTCTACATGAGCCATTCTTTCCCTTGAATTTATTTCCTTTTCACTTGCCATGGTCCATCTCATATTCAAATTGCTTTTTATATTTTTTGATTAAATCTTGGTTAATGCCTTCAAACACCAATTCAAGATGCCTTGCGTCTTCCAAATCCTTTTCAGACTTTAGGATATAGCGCTTATAGGCTATTTGGGATTCCAAAGGGCCGAACAAAAGCTTTTTATCCATAAATTTTATGGATATTGGATTTTCAAGGACTTCCTTTTGGCTCGGCTTCAATGCAAATTTCATCTCAAGCCTTAGCAGCGGGAAATTTTTTCTCCATACGCTTATTGGAACGGCCTTTTCAAGATACTCATAATAAAGGGATTTTTTGTTTTCAACCGTTAATTCAAAACCTTTTGAATGAAAATCATCAGCCATTTTTGAGAATTTTTGGAAGTCAATCTTTTCCAGAAAGATATCTATGTCTTCTGTTGCCCTTGCCCTTCCAAAGAATATAGCTATGTAGCCTCCGATTATTGCGTAATTTGCGTATTTTTTAACTATTGCCAAAGTGCTTAGCACAAACTCGTCCAGCTTTGTGATTTCCTTGTCTATCTTTATTTCATTGTTTTTGACTTCGAACTTGGCCATAAAGCAGGGTAATTCTTTGGCTTTATAAATATCACGTGAAAATGTCCAGTGGCTGCAATATGAAATAAAGCTTTAAATACACGTATGCAAGTTGTTGTTAAAATGTACAAATTTTCGCCTTCATCTTTAAGTTTGCTTAAAGAGTGCCCTAGGTGCTTTTGGCTGCATTTTAATAAGGGTGTGAAAAGGCCTGACTCTATATTTCCTTCGCTTCCTTCCGGAATGGATAAAGTTTTGAAAGCTCATTTTGATTCTTTTATCGGCAAAGGGCTGCCTCCTGAACTGGCAAATCTCAGCAAAAAGTACAGGCTGTTTGACAATGATTCGCTGCTCGGCATTTGGAGAAACAATTTCAAGGGGATTTCCTATGCTGATGGCAAAGGAAACGTGCTTCACGGCGCTGTTGACAACATACTCATGAAGGGAAAGAAGCTCATTGTCCTTGACTACAAGACAAGAGGCTTTCCTTTAAAGGATGATACTGCTGCCCATTACCAGGACCAGCTTGACATTTACAATTTCTTGCTTCGGAAAAATGGGTTTAAGACTCTGGATTACGCTTATCTGCTGTTTTACCACCCCAAGCACGTCACTCCCAATGGAGATATCTGCTTCCACACTGATTTGGTAAAGATGAGAGTTGATGTCAAGAATGCAGAGAGGATATTTTCTACTGCCCTTAAAGTTTTAAGTTCGGATATTCCTGATGCTGGAGAAGAGTGCGGGTTTTGCGAGTGGGTGAAAGAGAATGAGGGTATTTAAGAGGGAAAGATTATTAAGAAATGAATCTTAATTCAAATAAATGGATGATAAAACCACCATACAAGATCTAAAGAAACACGTTAAGAAATTTTGTGAAGATAGGAACTGGGATAAATATCATAATCCAAAAGATTTAGCTATTGGAATTATTACTGAAGCGTCTGAATTGCTAGAATATTTTAGATTTAAGTCTGAAGAAGATATAAAACAAATATTAAAATCCAAAAAGCAGGAAGTATCTGAAGAATTAGCTGACGTTCTTTATTTTGTATTAAGATTAGCACAAAAGCACGATATTGATTTAGCAACAGCATTGGAAAAAAAATTAAGAAAAAATGAATTAAAGTATCCAGTGAACAAATCTAAAGGTTCAAATAAAAAATATAATGAGATAAAATGAGGCTTTATTCAGGAACATCTGAGAATTTTGTTAAAGACACTATACAAAATATCATAGTTGATAAAATATGCAAGGAATTTGAAGCTTATTATGGGAGAAGAGTAAATCCTTCAGAATTAACCTCATGGACGAATTCTTTGCAATTTGTCAAAAATCTTGTAGAGTATAATTCTTTAAGAGATAATATGATCGTCGTTGAATATGAATTGCCATATAGCAATGAAAGAATTGACTGTGTTTTCTTTGGTAAGGATAATGAAGATAAAGATAATGTTGTAGTTATAGAATTAAAGCAATGGTCCAAAGCCAAGGATTGTGATATAGATAATAATATTATTACATTTACCGGAGGAGCTGAAAGAATGGTACCTCACCCCTCTGCTCAAGTTAGGGGATATCATTACTATCTAAAAGATTTTGTTGAGGTTTTTGATGGACCGAAAGGCATAAATCTAACATCATGCGTTTATTGCCATAATTATTCAAAAGCAAATGAAACTGTTCTGTATCAATCTAAATTTTCAGATCTATTAAAAGAATTTCCACTTTTTTCAAAGGAAGATTTTGAAATATTCGGAAATTATTTAAAATCTAAACTTTTAACTATTTAAAAAGTTATCTACAAAAAAAATCACTCAACACTGGTAATAAATTATTAATATTAATTTTAGTATCTCCGACTAACTATAGTTAAGGACTTAAATAACTAATCACATTATGCATAAAAG
>CAZUWB010000139.1:0-2922 GCA_964623945.1 uncultured Methanosarcinales archaeon
GAGCATGGCTTTATAATCACAGCTTACTTTGTGAAAAACATAAAATGAAAGGACCGATGCGAGTTTATTATGATGAGGAAGGGGATTTTTTGGAAATCTCAGTAGGAAAACCTTCAAAATGCATTGCTACTGAGTTAGGAAACGGAATATTTCTCAGAAAAGATGAAAAATCAGAAGAAGTGAAAAGCATTGGTATTCTTGGGTTTAAGAAGCGATCTAAAGACCAAAAAGATATTAAACTTGATATTCCGGTCGAAGTTAATTTTTCAACATTTTCTGGTTCTTAAATTGATATTAGAATTAAAATTTCAGCAGTTCCTTCTCAATATTCTTAAAATAAATCAATAAGTTTATTCCTGTTTTGAGCCATTTTTTATTCCATTCAACATGACTTTAAAACCTTTATCATATAATCTCTTGTACTTATTCAAGAAATCCCCGTCCAATAGATTTTCCTTGATCTTGTTTGCCGTTCCTTCACCAAAATAATCATTAATTTCCCTATCTATGATTTCGATGCTTATTTTTTTATTATAGATGAATAGGTTAATTGCAATTAAATTTCTTGTTAATTTGGATTTTTCCCTGCCAGTCAAAAAATTGAAGTTATCTATCATGGCTTTGCTTTCCAGTAAATGCAAATCCAACAACTTGTAATTTATCTCATTTTTGATTCTGAATACAACTCTTCCCCTAGACACAAATCTGCTTAGCATCATCTGAAACATTGGGTCTGTTGCTAATCCTTTAAGAAGGGATTTAAAGGTAATGAATATCGCGTGAATGCCAATCCCGAACTTTCCTTCAAAATGATTCTTGATATTTCCAGCTTCCATTTTTTTATCTGTTATCAATAAAACATCAATATCCCCAAAATCAAAGCCTTTTTCCAGAAAGGAGCCTGTGATTATCACATTCTCAAACTGCTCAAAGTAATTTATAATTTCTGCAATGATTACATTTTTTATTGGCTCGAGATTGCTTACTTTGTAATAATAGGGTTTAAGCTTTGCTTTTTCCAATACAGGCTTTATCAAGACAGTTGCACCTAGCTCAAAACCCGGCATTCTCTCTTTTGGAATGTAAATCTGGTCCATTCTCGTTCCTTTGCTTATCCTGCTTATCAGTTCTACCATATTACGTAAAAATACGTAATATTATTTAAAGCTTTTGGTTTTGTAGAATAAAAGCCAAAGAAGCTGATCTGGCCGCTAGGTTACGAATGGAATGGAGTTATGGCGGATTTCGTTCCGAAAAGTCGCGAAGGGGCACACAACCCAATCAAACTCGAAGAGCAATTAAGGACGAAATTAAGGGGACACACTCAATACAATATTAATAATAAAAGGTTAAAAATTCATTTGGAAAATACCAAAACTATTATAATCCAGTCTAAACTCAAGTTATTATACTATGAATAAAGAAAAGATTATAAATGATTTCAAGGAGTTATTAAAACTTGAAAAAGAGGCTTCTGAGCTAAATCCAGATGATTATAAGGATTTCCGTGAATATTTAAGATACAGAGATTCGAAAAGTGATAAAAAATTCAGTGATATTGTAAGTTACATTTGTAGATCAAAAAACCAATTATCTAAGGAATTCACCAAAGATAGATGTTGGAATTTGTTGAATGATATATTGCCTAAATCAAAGAATATTGAAAAAGACATCGAATCTGAAATCGATTTCTTGCAAAATTTGAAAAATCAAAATTGGACAGTTGTTTCAAAATTTAACTTTCGTATGAACTTTTTTCCTATAAAAATACAGGATGTTTTTTTCTTTGATGTTAGGTATAAAAGAGATAGAGAGGAATTCAGAAAACATTTAAAATTAGGTAAGGCCCTTTTTAGTAATCTAATTGTTAAGAAATCTAAAGATGAATGCTATGCAACAACAAGGATTAAGGATATAGACCCTAATAATGCCAAAAATAAAGGCCTATTACGAATAAAAGAAGCCTTGGATATTCTAGCTTATGTAGGAGATACGGATACTAAAATTCCAGACCCGGAATATATTTTTGCATTTAACAAAGACTATGTTACCACACTAGTAGTGAGAGACTTTATCTTTGCAGGAGCATTCTGGGACATAGCAATCAAAGAATTTTTAAAATTATTTCGAAAAATTTATACTCAAAAAAATCCTGTGATTGGTCAAATAAAAAGAGCATTATATTTTTATAGAAGAGCATATTCTGATAATGATGAAAATATACAATTATTATTTTATGTAATCTCCTTGGAGAATTTAATTTGCATAGAAAGTAGAATGGAAAAGAAATATGATTTCTGTTTAAGAATCTCTGCTATTCTTCACACAAAAAACGATACTATAAATACCATCTTAAATAGGATTAAATTTCTGGAAAGAGTGTATGAATTAAGAAATGAAATTGTCCATCAAGGATATATAAAGAATATGACTAGTATTTTAAGGTATAAAGAATTATTAAAATTGAGAAGAATATCAAAACTAATCATAGATTATTTTATGCAGAAATCGAAACTAAAAGAACATAAAAAAATCATAGCAGAAATCGAATCAAAGAAGGCTTTTAAAATTGAAAAAATAATTCTCAAATTTCATAATTTTGAAAAAGATTTAAAAGACACAAGAATTTTCGATTCTAAAAAAATTGAGGCTATTGATGATATCAAAAAAGAGTTATTAAAATGAATAGTAAGATTTGTTATAAAGACACCATTCTATTAATAAAAAATATAAAGTACGTTGCATGTTCTTGAGTGTGTCCCGTAGCGATTGAACTTAACAACTATTACGCAGTTTTAATTGCCGTTTGATAGCTTTGTTAAATAGTTTACAGTGAAGCTTTCTAACAAGAATAAAAAACCAAAATCTAAGCCCTTCCCTTTACAGCCTTTCCATTTGTCTGCAATTCCTTTATCTTTGTCC
>CAZUWB010000140.1:0-2902 GCA_964623945.1 uncultured Methanosarcinales archaeon
GTGTCCCAAAAATCTTTGATTTTTGCGGACTTCGCAACAATAGATTGTGCTCGGCGTTGCTTTCCTACCATATTGCAACGCCTCGCCAATATTGTATTGAAAATTTTTAGATTGATATGATTAATTTTTGATTTAGAATTAGTTCTGCACAAATTTAGTTGACGCATTACATACAAATAAAACAAGGTTTATTTATAATTTATGGTTTAATGAATAATTCAAGATTCTTTTCCATATTGAAAAAAATAAGTTTAAATATTTTAAAAAAAATAAAATTGCTATGGACTTAACTAAAAAGAGATGCGTGCCTTGCGAAGCTGGAACACCTCCTTTAAAGGGAGAAAAAGTAAATAAACTGTTAAAAGAAGTTTTAACTTGGGAATTGAAAGAAGGGCATTTATTTAAAAAATTCAAATTTAAAAATTTTGTTGAAGCGATGAAATTTGTTAATAAAATTGCGGAAATTGCAGAGCAAGAACAACATCATCCTGATTTTTGCGTTCATTACAACAAAGTTGAAGTTGAGCTTTGGACACATGCTATAAATGGTTTGTCAGAAAATGATTTCATAGTTGCTGCAAAGATTGACAAAATCAGCCAATAAAAGCGTTTATTAATCCAATAAAGACTTTATAGCCATCAAATCCCGGTATTGGAAGCATATTAAATATGAATAAAAACATATTTATTCTGCTTGTTAAAAGCAAAAGCAAGTAATGTTTTTTCTTATATTTACCGTTTTTTAGCGAATACCAAGCGCTTAACCATAAGACAAGGTTGACAAAAGGACCTGCAAATGCTGTCAAAGTAAATTGAAGATTAGTGCCAGCACCTCCAATTTCAACAAAGCCAGGCACAAAAAACATAAATCCAAAACCAGTTAATTTTGATATTATTGTTAAAACACCAAGCATTAAAGTGAATGAGTTTCTGTAGAACGCCATAAACACAGCATGCATTCCGAATCCAACAGCAAAAAATTTATGAGCTAATTCATGCACTATGATTGCAGGCGCAGTTGCCATAATCGCGAACTTCAAACCCTCAAAATCAAACCTTCTTTTATAACGAACTAATGGATCGTAAGATTCTCTTCTTATTGGTATAATATCTGAGAATATATAGCCTACAAATAATGTCATTAGTATTAAGTCTAAGATTTCTCCAAAAGTTATCAATGGCATTTTTTATTATTAATTTAATATTTTTATTATTAAATTGTTCAATGAATTCGTTATTAATTATTAAATCTATTGTTGAATATCTAAAGAAAGCTAACTGATTATTTTTTGCCTTTAATATCTATTGGATGCAAAACATCCCCTAAATCAGAGAATGGGAAAGGCCTTGAGTTTGTCGTGAAGGTCATATACCTCACATACCTGTAAGCCTGAGTCGTCCAAACATTTGAAAAATCTGCTAAACTTTTGCTTCTTTTGCCTTTAAATAACACATAAAACCAATGAAAAATGCTCAATACCTCTACTAACAATTTCCATAGACCAAGGATTATTCCTGATATGATGCCAATTACAATTCTCATCCATGCTTCTTTTCGTTCTGACATAAATAGCCTGCAAAGTTTGTTTTTATTTAAATTTTCCCATTTACAAAAAATTATTATATAGAATAGCCTATTCTACCATTATGACGGATTTAGTAGCTTGTTTATCATCAGGAGAAAAAAGCTGGGCACATGTCGAGAGGCTGGTTAAAGAGCAGGATTGGAAAAATGTCTTTTTGATTACTAATGAATTTGGAAAGAAAAATTTTAAATTTCAAAAAAATGTTGAATTTGTAGTTGTAGACTTTCAAAAGCCGGTTTTTGAAGTGATAGAGGATATAAAAAAAAGCTTGAAAGGAAAAATCACAGATTTGGAAGTTGCTTTGAACATTGTTTCTGGAACTGGAAAAGAGCATATGGCTGTTTTATCTGCTCTGCTAAAATTGGGAGTTGGAGTCAGATTGATGGCTGTGACTAAAGATGGTGTAAGGGAATTATAGGATTTAAAAAGAGATAAACTATTTTTCCTCAATCTTAGCCATTTTCTTTATCTTATCTGAATTGAGGTTGTAGGCCTCGTCATAGAAATGCTCATGAAAACTGCCTGGTCCTTGAGATTTTGCAGCAGCTAATTCACCAGCAATTCCGTAGCAAGCAAGCGCACAAGCAGCAGCTTTTGCATAATTTTTTTCTACACCTGCAAATGCTCCTATAATGGAAGCTGCCATGCAGCCAGTTCCTACAATGCTACCCATCATTTCATGACCATTCTTAACTAGATATGTATTTTGGCCATTTGTAATGACATCTTCTTTGCCTGTTATAACAACAGTGGATTTATGATTATTGGCTAATTTTTTTGCTATATCAATTAAAGAGCCTTCAACCTTTGTTGATTCAACACCTTTTGTAACAACTTTTTCTCCTGCTAATTTTGCGATTTCTGAGGCATTTCCTTTGATAATATCAATCTTTATTGTATTTAACAATTCTAATGCTTTATCATCCCGAAGCTTTGTTGCTCCTACACCAACTGCATCCAAAACAACTGGAATATTTTTTTTATTTGCGCTTTTGCCTGCAAGAATCATTGCTTCTATTAACTCTGGTGTTAAAGTGCCTATGTTTAGCACTAATGATGAAGCGATAGAAGCCATATCCGCAGCTTCTTCTTTTGCATGTGCCATGACAGGCAAAGCTCCAAATGCTCTCGTCATGTTAGCGCAATCATAGATAGTAACCCAGTTTGTAATATGATGGACTAGTGGTTTTTCTCTCCTTACTTTTTCAAAAACTTCGCTAATCATTTTGGTTTGTAATATTTTTTAAACTAATAAAAAGGGATTTTATTTTTAAATATATTTATTATTGAATTTTAATTAATAGAGTTATTTTTCT
>CAZUWB010000141.1:0-2853 GCA_964623945.1 uncultured Methanosarcinales archaeon
AATATTAGGCTATACGTAAACCACTTATGAAACATAAGTGGAATTTTGATGTTTAAAAAATATTTATTGGGTTCGTTAATGAATTTTTAAATCGTTAATGATTTTCATTTATTGTTTTTAAAATAATTTTATTGAGTTATGCTAATGTCAATTGCCAATGTGTTTACATAATTGTTTTTATATTTATTGATTAGTAACATTTAAATAAGAATTAAACAAAGAATATACCAATGATTAGTAAAGCAAAAGAGGTGATTGAAAAGCTAGAGTTTGGAATACTGGAATTCTTCGTTGGCGCTTTGATGGTTATCGGGCTTGTAGGCTATTTTGGATATGTGCCTGCTGACTTGGACTGGATTGACCACACAGTGAGTTTTATTTTATTCACTTACCTTTTTTATAAACTGAATGTAACTTCAATATTGTTTGGCAAAACTTCCAGATTCGCAAATGCAATAATAATAGTATCTTATTTTTCTTTATTTTTTAAGGATATAATGAGTTATTCTGAATTGGACGCATCCAAATATGTGGTTATAAAATTCGTTGATTATTTTTATAATTTTTTCATAAGCAATCCCTTTATAACAAATTTTGTCACTTTTTACATGGGTATACTGGGAATTTTTATAATCAGCATTCACCTTGCAAAACACATAGAAATATCGCACCCAAGTTTTTTGTATGCTATTTGCCAAGATAGGATAAAAAATAGATTAATGAAATTTTTCTCAATATTTATTTCGTTATTGGGATTTTACTACTTTGTTTACAGCTTAATACTTGAATGGCTAGAATTTGTGATAGACGATCCTATAATCGCTGTTGGAGTTGTTTTTTATATCTATAGTATATCAAAGCACCATGTTAAATTCCATAAAGATGACTTTGTGTTTAAGATTGGGGATTTTAGCTCAGGTTTGTACAAGCGATTTGTGTCTCTATTCCATTACAAGAAAACATTGCCGTTGGCAATATCCGGCTTATTGATATTGCATGCTTTGTCTGATTTAGGCGTGTTTGCTTATTCATTAACATTTTTAAGAGAGAATTCATATCTTGAATTCTTAAGCAATGAGCATGCGCCATTTTTAGAATTATTTCTTTCTGATGCAGAGAATTTGCCTAATTCTGCTTTGATACCGTTATTTATTGATTATTTATTGAATGTCCTGTCATTGTTTATATTCCTGCTAATCCCGATTATTGTATGGGTTAGAATTTTTTCGCAAAAGGAGCTTCATTTTAATAGGATATTCTTATTTTTTATTTATTCTTCCGCTATAGCTTATGCATTATTGCCGGGTTATATAGTAAGCCCACTACACGGCTCTTCAATAATTGGAGTTGATATATACACAATTCCATTGTTGGAAAGCAAGTCCATTCTGGATAATTTTTTCCCAAACAAATCTACAACTATTATAGCAGTATCATTAATATCAATAATATTTGGATTGATAATCTATATTTTAAGCAATAATTTTAAGATTAAGAAAGAGCTTTATGCAATTTCAATTATCGGCGGATTAACGTTCTACACAATTTACATTTATTACTTCTTCAGCAGTTTGTTGTTATATTTTTATGATAACATTGCACTTACAATATCGACTGCTAATTTCTTTATAGGAATTATACTTATTATATTTTTAATTTTATCAATAATATTTTACATAGGAGGCTATTTCATGTTTTTGTACGAGATAGTTATGGAGTACCACAAAAGAAAATGGTCGGACCCGATAGATGAGGAATTGGTTGTTGCTATCAACAAGGTAAAAAGATTTGAAAGGAAGATTATGAAAAGTAACAAAAGAAATGACTAACAAAAAGAAAGCTCAAATTACGGCAAATGTACTTAACTATGTTATTGTAGTATTTGTTTCTGCAATAGTGCTGACGGGTGGTTATAAAACAGTTAGTTTAGTAAAAGAAAAAGCCTGCAATACAGAAATGGCTAAATTTGAAATTGACTTGAAGAAGCTTGATGAAAGTGTAAGGTTCGGTGCAAAAGATCTTCAAAGCTATCAAACACCTTGTAATGTTGATCAGATATACTTTTTGGACCTTAATAAAAAGGTAAAGCCAGAATATCTTAAAGAAGTCCCTATTATTGAAGATGCACTTAAATCTCAAAGCGGTAATAATATATTTTTGGTAAAAAACAACGATGTAAAGCGCTCATTTTACGCTGGAAATTTAGAGATGTTGTATCCTTATTATATTTGCTTTGTGCCAAAATTTGAAAAAATATCCTTTTTTCTTGAAGGTGCTGGCGAATCAGCAAAAGTGGCAAGCGCATGCGACCAGCCAGAATGCACTTTAATACCAATAAACATAAGCGAAAATGAAGCGAGAGAAATAATCCAAGAAGCCATTGACTTTGGATGTGTAAAATGCCCAACATATCTTAATGGAGAGCTTGAAAATATGAAATTAACAAGAGAGAAAGTAGAAATGTTCAGAAGGTTTACTGTTTGCGGCGGCATAACAACTGTTGAAATTATAATAAAGCCAAAAAAAGGATCTGCATTAAAAGACGTCAGAATTTATGAGTTTATTCCAAAAGAATGCATTGAAGACTTAAACAAATATCTTGTTGAGCAAATTGAAGGAGATGTTTACATAAAAAGCGACCCATTAATAATGTGGCACTTTGACGAGTTAGACAAAGAGGAAAAAGTTTCTTACAAATTAAGGACAGAACTTAACGAGCAATGCATGCAATCAATCCTTGGCTTAGGTGTTGCACAAATAAAGCAGTTTTGTAAAAGCACAAATGATAATTGCGGCACATTTCCAAATTGCCAGAGCTGCAATAGCCTTGACTCTTACTCAACAAATTACTGC
>CAZUWB010000142.1:0-2851 GCA_964623945.1 uncultured Methanosarcinales archaeon
ATTGATTACGATCTTTATAAGAAAACATACAAGATAAGCGATAAATTCAACAAGGATTTGCAGCATATTGGCTTGCTTTGGATAAGAGAAATGCGCAAACCGCCTAAATCGATAGTGAGGTAAAAATAGGCGAAGCCGAGCGTGTGTCAGACAGCGAGGCTGAGCACAAGAGTTTGTTGCGAAGCAACAGATTGAAAAATTAAAAATCAATTAAAAAAATCAAAAAATGAGATAAAAAACAAAAAATCAAACTCTTCATTGGCCCCCTTGAAACGATTTCTTCTCAAACCACCCCCACGTATAAGCGAAGAAGGGGGCCAAAATTTTTTAAAAAAGAGGTGATAGCAGGATATGATTATCAAAAAAACGAGTTGTATTATAGCTTTATTAATTGTTCTTATACTGCCTAATGTTAGTGCTCACGAGCCTGTTGATCCCGGTGTAACTCCTGATTCATTTCTATGGGGCATTGATAAGGCATTAGACAACCTAAACCTGCTTTTAACACTTAACCCAACAAATAAAGCTATGAAGGGCATAACAATTGCAAGAGAAAGGCTAGAAGAGATAAAAGTTATGACAGAGGAAAACAAGATTGATAAAGCTGAAAAAGCTAAGAATGAGCACATCAAGCTTCTTTCAAAAGTTAAACAAAGCATTTCTGAGATAGAAGAAGAAAATTCTACAATGCAAATAGAACAAGAGATTGAAATTGAAAGGGAAATTGAGGAACATGAGGAAGAAGTTGAAGAATTAAGTACTAACTTAAAAATAAAAATTGAAGTCAAGGGAAATTTAAGCGAAGAGCAAAAAGCATTGATTGAATCAATTTTAAGCGCTCTTGAAAATAAAACAGGCGAAGTTAAAATTGAAATCAAAAACAAGAAAGAATCAACAAAAATCAAGATAAAAATAGAAACAGGCAAATCTGATGAGGAAATTGAAGAGGAAATAGAAGGCATTGAAGAAGAGAAAGGGCTTTCTGACATCAAAAAAGAAAAAGCTATAGAAGAAATTGAAGATACTAAGGAAGATTTAGAAGAATTGGAAAAAGAGCTGCAGGAGCGTAAAGCAGAAGGCAATGTCACCAACGAAACTTCTATAACAACTTTGATTGATAATGCCAAGGAAAAAATATCAAAAGCAGAGGAAGCATTGCAAAACAATGATTTTGGAGAGGCATTTGGGCAAGCGAATGCCGCAAAGCAACTAATCGAAAATGCCGAAAGAGTTTTAGAGAATACTGTGAAGAAATTTGAAGACGAAGAAAAGCGAGAAATTGAAGTAGAGATAAAAGACAACAAAGCAAAGATAGAAATAGAAATTAGGGGTGTAAAGTCAGAATTCATATTAGAAACGATTGACAAAAATGCAATAATTGAAGAAATAGCTGAAAGAACTAGTTTAAGTGTTGAGGAAGTCACTAAATTAGCGAAGTTTGAAGAAGAAAAAGAAGACAATATAACAATTAAAAATAACGAAACAGAAATAGAAGAAATAAATGAGGAAGACAAAAAATCAAGAGGAAGAAATAGCGGAGAAGATTAAATTTGACACTTAAACCATCGTATAAGAACTCTGCACTAATATTGATATTATGGCTCACGAACACCTTGTCAAATGGGGAAAAGAAGCATTTGAAAGAGGCCTTTCCTTAGAGCATATTGAGAATTATCTTTTGAGAAGAGGCCTAAAACAAGAAGAAGCACTTAAAGCTTTGCATCAGATAACTGCTTTTGAGCACAAAATATATCAAAATGTTGAAAATATAAGAAGAACCTTGCTTAGCATTCCTATACTGCTTTTATTGATTCTTTCCGGAGTGTTATTTCTTTATTTTGCCGGTATCCTAAAAACTAGATAACTCTAAACAACAAATTTTAAATAAACATTTTCTACACTTTTGTTATGGTAGACTTAAATAAACTAAAAGAGGAGCAGCTCAAGCTGGCTAAAAAAGTTGTTGTAAAGGATTCTTTTGATAGGTTAGAGCTAATAGCTGGAGTTGACGTTACTTTCAACCAAAATGACGCTGTCTCAGCCATTGTTGTTTGTGATTACAAAACAATGGAAGTAAAGGAAAAGGTATTTGCTGTTGTTAAAGCAAAAATTCCATACTTGCCAGGATTCCTTGCTTACAGAGAAGGGCCTGCAATTTCAGCAGCTTATGCAAGGCTTGAAAACAAGCCAGATATTATGATTTTTGACGGCAACGGCATTTTACACCCTAGAAGATGCGGATTAGCATCACATATGGGCATTTTGTTTGACCAGGCTTCAATCGGAGTTGCAAAGCAGTTGCTTGTTGGCGAAGTCAAAGACAACAAAGTTTATGTTGACAAAGAGGCAAGGGCAGAATTGGTTGCTACAAGAGAGCATTCAAAGCCAATTTATGTCAGTCCAGGACATAAAATCACATTGAAGACAAGCGTTGAAATTGTTAAGAACTGCTTGAAGTTCCCCCACAAGCTGCCAGAGCCATTGCACTTAGCGCATAGATACGCAGATGAAATAAGGGAAAAGATTGTTAAAGGAGAATTAAAGGCTAATATTAAAGAATAATTTTTATGTCTTTTATAATGTGTTTGTTACTTACACAGCACATTAAATCTTTTTGCCATTAATTTTTTATATTTTAAAAAAATATTGGATTAATTTTAATGTTCAATTGTTATTGAGTTTTTAGTTATTGAGTCTTATTCTTTAGAAAATCTTTATAAACAAAATATCTAAACTAAACTATTGGGGCCCATGGTCTAGTGGCTAGGACATAACCTTCACAGAGAGATGGATGTTTCAACTTCCTTGCGTGGATGGTTAGGGCGGGAGTTCAATTCTCTCTGGGCCCATT
>CAZUWB010000143.1:0-2847 GCA_964623945.1 uncultured Methanosarcinales archaeon
TATTGGTTGGAAGGAAAAAAGATGATGATGTGAGGATGAGCATAAGGAGCAAAAAAATAATATTGCCTCCGCTCCTCAATAAAGCGCTTGTAGGTTTGGAAGGTTACGGCGGAGGCCATGAATATGCATGCGGTGCAAATGTCAAGCAGCACCAGTTTAAGGACTTTGTAGAGACTCTAAAGAAAAACATATCTAGACTTTAAGATTCTTATTAATCATATTTACTATAACATCTTTCTTGTCGTTTATGCTTTTCCTTTTCATGTACATCTCCATATTTTCTTTTTTTATCTTCGCGTTCAGCCTGTATATTTTCTCATTTGCCTTGTTCAGCCTGTTTATGACCATATTGAGTTTCCCGTCCATGATTCCGCGCACAGCCATTACTAATATCCTGTCAAAACCATCATTCACGTAAAACAGCTTGCTTCCCCCGAAAGTTTTCTGCTCGTCCTTTATGATTTCCTTCAAAAAGTCCTTTTCCGCATTGATTATATTCAATGACATGATTACTGCTTCCTTGTACACTCTATTCTTTATCAGGTTAAGCTCTATTGTGTCATTATCTTTGTTAATGTCGTTAAGAAATTCCGTAAACTTTGGCTCTTTATCCATATCATTAAAGTTAAAATAATCAATCGTATCTATGCTCCTATTAAGGTCTATATGAGAAATGAGATTTTTATAAGTAGAACCCTCTTCCAACTCCAAACTTATCACCCCGATTAAGTATATCTTATGAAATGGGGTATTTAATAATTTCGGTATTTTATACTAAAACAATTAAATTTATAAATCTCTTTCAAATCTTTTACCTTTGATGCGTCGGTGGTCTAACGGCATGACAATGGCCTTCCACGCGCTAAAATTCCTTGTGGAATTCGCTGGCTCTTCTAGCGAAGAGAGCCATTTATCTGGGTTCGAACGCCGTTAACCTGCAAGGTTATGGCTGGAAACTCCCAGCCGACGCATTCATTACTTTTATAAACACATATTAATTCTAAAAATAAAATGCTGAGCATTGTTATCCCGACATTAAACGAAGAAAAATATTTGCCAAAATTGCTGGATTCCATAAAAAATCAGAGCTTTAAGGATTATGAAATCATAGTTGTGGATGCCAATTCAAAAGACAAAACAAGGCCAACAGCAAAAAAATATGGATGCAGGATTGTTAACGGGGGAAAGCCCCCAATAGCGAGGAACAAGGGAGCGAAAGCAGCAAAAGGAGACATTTTATTTTTCATAGACGCTGATTGCATCATAGGGAAGGATTTTTTAAAAAAATCATTGGATGAAATAAAAAGAAAAAACCTTGATGTTGCTGGCTGTTATGTACGGCCATTGGGCAAAAAAGCCATTGATAACATTGCATTCGCGCTTTTCAATTTCTGGATTTATGCAACGCAGCTTTTCTATCCCCATGCTCCTGGCTCCGGCATTTTCTGCAAAAAAAGTTTGCATAATAAGATAAAGGGATTTGACGAGGAAATAAGCCTGTCGGAGGATATGGACTATGTGAGGAGGGCAGGAAAGCATGGAAAATTCAGGGTTTTAAGCAGCGTGAAAACCTACACTTCCATGAGAAGATTTGACCACGAAGGAAGACTGAATTTATTCTCAAAATTATTTCTTTCAGGAATCTACAGGCTGCTTTTTGGAGAGATAAAGACTGATAAGTTCAGATATGGATTTGAGTACAAAAAATGAGAATAAGCTTCTACGAGGAATTTCCGACAAAACAAAATTTAGACAAAATAAGATTAATTAAATTTCCAACCAAATTAATCGTAGCATCGAAAAGCATTAAGGAGTTTAATAAAATAAGAAATAATATTAAAAAATACAAAAATAAAAATATAAAAGAGATAATTTATTGGCCTGTATTGAAAAAAGAGGAAGGCTATTGGTTCTCTGTTTTTGCAAAGCATTCAGCATTAAAAAGAACAGTCGATGAATCAAAGCAAAATAGGAGCAAACTGACAATAATGTGGGATGCTGAAATTCCAATATTAAAAAAATCATTGTTTTTTACTCAGCTATTAAATTATTTCAAAAACAGAAGGTTAATCTTTGATTTCTTTAGAAACTCAAAAAACTATAATCTTCAAATTTTAACTTCAGAATATCCGTTGGAAAACAAATTTTTTAGAAAAATACTGTCTAAGTTATTTGTCGTTTCTTTTGATCCTAATGTTTATGGAAACAAAAAAATTGTGATGCTCTACACTTCTTTCTCAAAAAACCATAAGAACATAGAAAAATATCTGGAAAAACAGATAATAATGGGGAAAAGATTATTTGGAAAAAATTTTATTATTGGGTTAGGATGCATTGATGCTGGGATATTGGGAAGTGAACCTATACTGATCCCAAAGGAGCTGGACAGAGACCTAAAAATTACAAAAAACAATAAAATAAATGAAGCTGTAATTTTTAGGTTAGGCGGCTTGGATAAGGAGTATATCAAAATAATAGAAACATATATCCGCTAAATCCTCAAACTAATTACCTGAGAGATTCCATGCTCGTTCATCGATACACCGTACAGAGTGTCTGCTTCTGATATTATGGCATCATTGTGGCTTATTATTACATATTGCGCATTATTCGAGTACTGCCTTATCAGCTTTGCAAACTTCTCGCTGTTATGCTTGTCCAAAGATGCATCAACCTCATCCAGCACATAGAAAGAAGCCGGCTCATGCTCCTGTATGGCAAAAATAAAGGCTAAAGCAGTCATTGTCTTTTCCCCCCCCGACAGGCTTCTTATATCCAAAAATTTGCTTCCTGTTATCTTTACATTAATCCTCACTCCTGCCTCAAAAGGATTTTCCTCGTCTTCTA
>CAZUWB010000144.1:0-2572 GCA_964623945.1 uncultured Methanosarcinales archaeon
CATGCGCCCAAATAGCTTCGGCTTTTGTGGCAATGGCAACTGCAAGAACTGGAACGTCATCTTCATCGCTTATGTCTTTTTTGCACTCATCAAGATAAGCTTCATAGTCTGATTTTGGAATAATTGCCTCTTATCTTGAATTTCCGTTATTGTGCAATCTGCCGTCACAAATTCAAAATTCCTGTCAAACAATATTTTTCTTGTAGTGCTGTCTTTCACCAAAGCTGCGATAACTCTATTTGTATCTACTGCTATTTTCATTTAACCAATCCATGCCTTTTTGCTATTCCATGCTTTATCTTGTGGCCTATTTTCTCTGCATCCTCCTCAGTCAATTTGCTCTTTGCAAGCAGTTTGTCCATTAGCTCTAATTTTCTTGCTTGGTCCCACAACGCTTGTCTTGCTATCTCGCTCCATTTAATGGTGTTGTATTTCTTCATAATTGCATGCAGATCTTCTGGTACTGCTAGTGTCATGTTTGTCATTTTAAATCACCTAAGTAAATTAAGTATATTTACTTATTTAAATGTTTCGTTTTTGTAATCCATTTTAAGAAATTTTTATATGGCAAATTAGTCACCGCATTAAACTACTATATTGTGAGCCTGTCCTCCGCATTATTTACTATCTATTAAACTAAACGCAATAGCAAACTAATGGACAATTTTCCTCACATCTGGTGTCCTCAGGATAAATAAAAACGACATAACCAGCAAACTCAGGACCATAATAAGGGCAATGTTGTATCCATATGCAATAATCAACCACCCGGCTAATGGCGGACCAAAAAGCCCTGTGAATTTTCCAATAATCTGCGAGTAGCCAAAAAATTCCCCAATTTTTTGTGATGGTGCTAAGAACACAAATAATGTTCGCGATGCTGAAAGCACACCTCCAAATGCAAGACTTCCCAGCAAGCCGGCAATCCAGAATACAACAATGCTTTTAGAGATGACAAATAAACTTACTACAGCAATCCAAATAATGCCCCCTATTTTGAGAACATTTTTGGGCCCAATTCTATCCGCAAATCTGCCAAAGGAAATCGCTCCAAGAGCAGCGCCAAGCGACTGCGCCATGAACAATAATATGAAGCCTTGCAATGTCACACCAATCTCTTTTTTTGCAAATAAAAAGAAAAATATGTCAATTGCTGCCAATGCATTTGCGAAAAGCGCTGCAGAAGCCAAAAATGGGAGCATTCCTTCAAGTTTTGCGATATTTTTTAAGGTTGATTTAATTGAAAGAAATGTTTTTTTAATGTTGATTTTATGTTGTTTGATATGCTTGTCTTTATGTGCTGAAAAAAGCGGCAATGAAAACAAAATAAAAAACAAAGCCATTGCAGGAAACACTGCCCTGATGCCAGCAAAAGTTTCCAACGAATCTGTTGCAAAAAATCTCAGCACAAAATAAGCAAGGGCAATGCTTGCAATAGTGCCCAGAAACCCAAAACCCATTCCTAAACCAGATATTTTTCCCATTTCTTTTTCCGCTGCAATCTCAGGCAGAATTGTGTTGTAAACCGCCAAGCTCATATTATACAAGATTATTGCAATACCGGCAAAAATAAGATTCCATAAAAGCCCGAATAAAGGCAAAAATGCCACAATTATCGCTGTGAGAATTGTTGGAATTACAATGAAAGGCATTCTTGTTTTTGTTGCATCAGAATACGCTCCAATAAAAGGTATGGCAATGCTAAAAATGAAAATGGCCAATGCAACAGTCAAGCCGAGCTGAAACTCATTGCCGCCAAGAAAGCCAGTAACCAGCAGCGGCCAGAAAATTGTCCTGAATGGCGAAGTAAAAGCAGTGTTGGCAAAATCATAAAGCGCCCATGAAACTGCTTCTTTTTTAAGCATGCATTCATGAAAGTTTGCATGTTTTTAAACTCATCGTTTGTAAAAAGTATAAAAACATTAACGAAAATAATACCCCAGTATACTAATTTATACAAGACAAAACAAAAGCTTTTTATACCAAGTTAACTAAAAAGCTTATACGTGGGGGTGGACATATTGCAGCTTTTTTCTGATAATGATAAGGTAGATTACATTACGATAGAGGGCAATATATACACTCACAAACAAATTGAGAGAAGAAATGGAATTACATTCATGCGAATGAAAAAAAGATTCCTAAAAATTAATGATGAGAATTAAAGACAAATATTTGCGAATTCTAATTGTATTGATTGTTTTATTTTTGGTTATTAATATTGTTTTATTTGTTTTGAAAATCATCAATGAAATTTTGTTTTGGATAATCTTAATTATTGCTGCAATTTTTGCATACAAGATTTTGTCGAAGATAAAAATATGAAAATCCTTTAAAGAAAAGGTAGGGGCTTCGCTGTTGCGCTCAACCAGTTTTTATGCTGTCAGTTATCGTTTGTTTAACGCCTTTTATTTTAATCCATTTACGCAAGCAATGGTTTAAATATTGCTTGGCTGACGTTTAGCCAAAGTTATTGCAGGTTAACTTGCGCTCTTCTGCAGTAAGGATTTAGCATTAATCAGCTTTGGCAATTTGGTATTAGATACTAATAACTGTAAATGAGTTTTACAGC
>CAZUWB010000144.1:2582-2808 GCA_964623945.1 uncultured Methanosarcinales archaeon
TAATTATATATTTATAGATTTGCTATATAATCTTTATAGAATTTATAAAATGAATATGAAAAATATATAAAAAGGCTTATTTCTTAGCCTTTCCAAGGATTCTAAAAACCTTTGTGCCGCATGTGCCGCACACGCCTTTCATAGCTTTCATGCCATTCTTCATCGTGACTTCCTTGCCATCTTTAATTTCAACTTCTTTCCTGCACTTCATGCATCTTCCTCTTGC
>CAZUWB010000145.1:0-2795 GCA_964623945.1 uncultured Methanosarcinales archaeon
TTGATGCAAAATTATCATCAAGCAAAATCATTGCGCTTGCTTCCTTTGCAACATCTGTTCCTGTAATGCCCATTGCAATGCCAATGTCTGCTTTTTTCAATGCAGGCGCGTCATTCACGCCATCTCCTGTCATTGCCACAACATGGCCTTTTTTCTTCAAAGCATCTACAATCTTTATTTTGTGTTCTGGGTTGACTCTTGCGAAAACCGCAATGTCATCAACAATCTCGTCAAGATTGTGGATTTCATCAAGCTGCTGCCCTGTTAAGGATTTACCTTCCAAGCCAATCTCTCTTGCAACAGCCTTTGCTGTAATTTCATGATCACCAGTAATCATAATCACTTTGATGCCTGCTTTTTTGCATTTTTCAACTGCAACCTTGACTTCTTCCCTTGCCGGGTCTATCATTCCCTGCAGTCCGGCAAAAACAAGATTTTTTTCAGGCTCTTTATCAGCAATAATTGATTTGTAAGCAAAGCCAAGAACTCGTAATGCGTCATTTGCA
This sequence comes from uncultured Methanosarcinales archaeon, assembly GCA_964623945.1. Lineage (GTDB taxonomy): Archaea > Nanobdellota > Nanobdellia > Woesearchaeales > GW2011-AR4. The sequence continues at coordinate 507 of CAZUWB010000145.1, forward strand.
AATTGCTTGTTTATTTCAAGAATCTCTCTTTTCTCTTCTTCTGTTAGCTTTTCTACTTTACCGTTAAGATGAATGTAACTGCACCTGCTAAGTACAACTTCTGGCGCTCCTTTTACAAAAGAAAGTTTCTCGCCATGATGCTTGTGGATTGTTGTCATCATTTTTCTTTCGCTTGTAAATTCAATTTCATCTATTCTTGGGTATTCTATCTCTAGCTCTTTTTTCAACAAACCAGTTTTTGCAGCACTCACAATCAAAGCACCTTCTGTTGGATCACCAATCACATTTTTGTCTTTGATTTCCGCATTATTATTCAATGTGCCTACTCTAAGAAGAAGCTCTATTTCGTCGATGTTTACAGGCTTGTTTTTGTATAAAAACTGTCCTTTTGCTTCATAACCAACACCCGTTACATCAACTATTATGCCATTCACAAATAGTTTTTTCACGGTCATCTGGTTTGCTGTTAATGTTCCTGTTTTATCAGAGCAAATAACAGTGGTTGAGCCTAAAGTTTCCACGCTCGGCAATCTTCTGACAAGAGCATTTCTCTTTAGCATTCTTTGGGTGCCTATGGCAAGGGCAATTGTAACAACTCCAGCCAGTGCTTCTGGGATTGCAGCAACAGCGACTGCTGCGCCAAACTTCAACATTTCAAAAACAGGCTTGTCTTGAAAAATAGTTCCAACAATTGAAATTATTACTGCTATTGCAATTACAACCTTTCCGAGCCATTTTCCAAGCTCGTCCATTTTCTTCTGCAAAGGGGTTGGCTCTGGCTTGACTTCTTGTATTAAAGTTGCTATTTTGCCAATTTCAGTCTGCATTCCTGTTGCTGTTATGACAGCAGTTGCCCTGCCGCTAACAACAATAGTTCCAGAAAAAACCATGTTTTTCATATCTGCTATTTGGATTTTTTCTGGCAAAACTTCTGTGTCTTTTTTTACAGGCTGAGATTCACCGGTTAATGCAGCTTCTTGAATCTGCAGGTTAAAAACTTGGATCAATCTTGAGTCTGCAGGAACTTTGTCGCCGGTTTCAAGAGCAATAATGTCGCCCGGGACAAGCTGCTTTGCATCTATGTCTTTTTTTTGGTTGTCTCTTATGACTGTTGCATTTAGCGATGCCAATTTTTTCAATGCGTCTATTGCGCGCTCTGCCTTGTATTCCTGGAAAAAGCCTATTACAGCAATCAAAACAATTATGACAATGATAACAATAGCATCAATCCATTCCCCTAAAAAAGCAGAAATCATTGTTGCAGCAATTAAAATCCAAATCACAATATTTTTGAATTGCGCCAGAAAAATTTGCCATGGGCTTATTCTTTTTCCTTCCTTTATTTCATTCAAGCCATGCTGCTTTAGCCTTTCCTCAGCTTCTGATTGAGATAGACCTTTATCTGATGTTTTTAGCTCTTTTAATACTTCTTGTGCTGGTTTATTATGCATTTTAGAAATAATTATCTTTGCTTACATTACCCTCTTTTGGCTTTGTTTTCATGTCTTTCAGTTTTATTATGAAATAACCCAAGCAGTCCAAGCCGCAAAAGCTTGCTTTCTTTTTGAAATCATCCGGGCCAAACATTAAAGTGTAGTTGTTTGTTTTGTAGAAATTCAATGTGTTTGAGCATGTTGCGCATATTTTTTCATGTTCTTTTAGCTTCTTCTTTATCTTTTCTTCCAATAAACGCTTTAATATTATTGCTCCGCTGTCCAAATCATTCTTAAATCTCATTAATTCATTGTAGTCCAATATTTCAATCACATCCTCAAACCTTCTGCTCATTTACCTCACCTTTTTTATTTTTTAATATTTTTATTTATTTTTCAATATTTTTTATTATGTTTTTTATTAATGTGAAATTAATGTTTTATTGAATGTGTTTTATCTTTCACAGCGCATTATTCTATTTTGCCATTAAATTTTTATTTTTTTAAAAAATAACGTTATTGAATTTTTTAGTTAATGGATTTTTGTTAATGTGCTTTATTTTCCACCTCCTTCCTCAAACTTAATGTACCATTTATTTGATTCTTCATCATAAGCGAAAATTATATTGTACTTCTTTTTCTTATCAAGTGCAAACAGCAATGGCATAGGAATCGTAGTTTCAAAACTAGAGCCGCGCTTGTAAAGCTTTCTCTTGAATTCAGTAGCCATCTTATTTACTTATTTTTTTACTTAGAAAGATACTTATTTATAAGGTTTGCTGTTTTGAATTACTTTGCTTAATCAGAATTTTACTTATTTTATTACTTATTTAAATACTTATTTATTTTAGGAGTG
>CAZUWB010000146.1:0-2741 GCA_964623945.1 uncultured Methanosarcinales archaeon
CATTTTCGATTATTATGCTTTAATAATTCTATACGCGCTTAAGGAACTCTATTTTAATATCTTTCGGTGGTTAATTTCAAAATTTTAATCAAAAGTTTTAAATTCAACATTAAAATATTAAATAATATGTCATCAACAAATGTATCCTATTTTAAAATACATCCATGGTTTAATCCAGAATGGATTAGACGTGCTGTAGATACAGGTGATAAAGCAGTTGTTATCGAAGGATATGTTTGTGGAACTATCCCAACAACTGATGCTAAATATAGTCTACTTCCTGCAATAAGATATGCAACATCGCATCAAGTGCCAGTATTTCTAATATCTGCTACACAAAAACCTGATGAAGAAGGTTACTCTCTAAGGATTAACTATCCATCACAAACTGAAGCAATTAAAGCAGGAATAACGCCACTTGAAACCCCTACATCTTTAGATTTTATTGAAGTTATAGGAACTTTAGAAGAAATTTTGAATGAATCAGATGATCCAATTGTAGTCAGAAAAATGATGATAGAATACTTCTGCAAACCAGGATATGATGATAGAATTGCTAATGATATGCAAAAAGTAATAACACTATAACAAATAAAGAAAGATTTAAGGATTTTTATTGATATATTTCTGTTTTTTGAATGACTAACCAACAAATGCAACAAAAATACAAAACTTTAAATATTCCTTATTAGAGAAATATTACTCAAAAATGGTAATAAGCCACATAAAAAAGTTCTTGGAAAGCCAGAAAAGCAAGCTTCAAGATAGAAAAAAGGAAAAAGATAAGCTTGAATCATTTCGGGAAACTGAAGAGATGCAAAAAGCCGAGGAAATAAAGAGAGAAGCAGACAGGTTAGCCCAACTTAAGCAATATAAAACCGCAATCGAAGAATACAACAAGGCTTTGGAATTCTACCCTTACAAGGGCCAAGAGCCTGATATGTTCAAGAATGCAGCTGAATACTTGTTCAAATGCCACTATAACATTGCAGCTTGCTATTCTTACCTTGACAATTTTGACGAAGCTATAAATTATTTTGACAAGGCATTGCAAATTGAAATGGCTGACGATGAAAACAAGGTAAAAGCTCTTATGAGCAAAGGAAACACTTTCTACAGGAAAAAAATGTTCGTTGAAGGAAGGTACAGGGCAGGAGCTTACAGAATTCCAATGGACACGGAGTGGGAAGTAAGCGATAAAATGATTGAGGAATACAAGGAAGAAGACAAAAAAAAGAATTTCATCAAGCTTGCGCATGATTGCTTTACCCAAGCATCAGACATTGACAGAAATCATGTAGAAGCTTGGTACAACAAGGGGCATATGGAATTTCTCATGGGCAAGATAAAAGAATCTGTGCAGTCATTTGACAATGTTATTAATCTAAACAAGAACTATGAAAACAAGGAAAACATATCTTTATTTGATGAAATCAAGAGGGAAAAGGGAATTTCAATAAAGGCTTCTGAAATAATGGAAAGAAGCGAGAGCGCAGAGCCAACATTCAAAACCAAGACAGGGCATCTTGTCAGGACTCGTGCAGAGATGGAGATTGCAAACTTCCTCTTTGACAATAGCTTATTATTTCAGTATAATGCAGTTGCAACATGGGCTGACAAGGACAATTTCAGGGCTTCTTTTTACATTCCAAAGCTTGACCTTTACGTTGACCACCATCCATACGATTACTTGAAAGAATACCAAAAGACAATGAAACTCAAGATAAAGCAGTACGAGAAGCACAAGAAGAAGCACATCTACATTACTTCTGAGGACGAGAAGAATATTGAGGAAGCGATAAGGTTGAAAATGAAGCCTTATGTGATACTGTGATTTATTTTAGGTATCTTAACCACAATTTCTTAAACATAGGCAAAGTTAATGTCGAAAGCATAAAAGCAATTGCGGGCACAATAGCATTAAGCCATGGCTGTGGAATTTTTATTGCTTGGAGATAGAAGCCAATTGACAGGTAAGTAAAAAGCATAAGGAGAGACCTTCTGGTATAACTTACTTCCCAAGCCTTGTCTGACTCAACTTTTTTGTTTCTTTGCTCTATGCTTTTAACCCTCTTTTCCAGCTCTATTAAACCAGCCATAAGTCAAGAGTTAGGAATATTATATATTAAGCTTTCTACCACTGGACAAAAAGCACTGGACATTCTTGGCTGAGATATTTAAAGGGCAAGTTATTATAATATATAATTTATGATAACCAACACCTTCATTTTTTTGGAGAGAATTGGCGACAAGCTTGAGCATAATATTTGGAAAAGTGGTATTCATAGTTGGGACAATTTTCTAAAAAGAAGCAACATTAAAGGTTTGTCAAGGCACAGAAAATTGTACTACGACAGAAAGCTATTGAATGCGAGAAAAGCCCTTTACAATTTTGATTCAAACTATTTTCTTAAATTACTGCCACAATCAGAAATGTGGCGCTTATATGATTTCTTCAGAGAAGATGCTGTTTTTCTTGATATTGAAACAACAGGCTTAAGCAAGAACAATGACGATATAACGGTTTTTGGGCTTTATGATGGGATTAATACAAAAATAATGATAAATGGTATAAATTTTGATTATAATTCATTAAAAAAAGAATTGCAGAAATACAAGCTTATTGTAACATTTAATGGCGCTTCATTTGATTTGCCTTTTATTGAAAAAAGATATCCAAATTTAATTCCAAAAGTGCCAAATTTTGATGTTAAGTCATTAACAGACAAGCTAGGCTTAAA
>CAZUWB010000147.1:0-2735 GCA_964623945.1 uncultured Methanosarcinales archaeon
CATCAACAATATACAGTATAAGGCTTCAAAACCCGACAGACTATGAAATAGGCATGAAGCTGGATTACGACACTACTTTTATGAAAGTCATAGACTACCAAGACGTGTACATAGTGCCGCCTAAAACTAGTTATAAGATATTGTTTAATGTGACAGCGCCTGATAAGCATGGCTTATATTCAGTAGGTTATACAGTAAGTGATGTAGCGCCTGGAGGGGGCAGTGGGGTTGGGCTGCTTCTAAAAATCAATAGAAATTTTAATTTAAAAGTAATTAGAGACCCTAATAAATTTTATTTAAATTTTAATCATGTTATCTATGTTGCCATGATTATAATATTCTTAGTATATGTTTTTAGGAAAAAACATATTGAAAAGCGTTCAAAACATAAATCAAGAAAATTTCTATGACTTAAAACAGAAAAACAGTTAAATAAAAAGTTCTGAAACATAACTATTATGAAAAAAAGCAGGTTGATATTTTTTTTATTGCTAATTAGCATTATTTATCAGATTGGTACAGTTAATAGTCAAAGCAGTGTTGGCACAGGATTAAATTTGATAGATACAGCTAGCCCTATAATAAACTTAATATTTCCACTTAATAATTCAGGTGTATTAAGTGAAAATGTCACATTTTTTTATAATGTAAGTGATGCAAGCAAAGTAGATAATTGTTCTGTAGTAATTAATAATGTAGTAAATACGACTAATAAGTCGACAATGGTAAAAGATGCAACTTTAACTCTTAGAATGGAAAACTTATCATTGGGCTTAAAAACATGGAGCGTCAATTGCACCGATAATCTAAGTAACATGGCAGAGAGCGCGTTTAGGGTACTTTCTGTTAATTTACTAGCTACATCTAAGTTTAATGGGACTGTAACTAACCTTTCTTCAGTTAATATCACAAATGTAACAAATTTTGTTGTTGGAGTTTCAACTGTTGGCAAGATTAATTTCAGCGAAGGCATTAACTTAAGCGGAGGCTTTGACTTAGACAAATACATAAATATCTCATTTAATAGAATTGAGTTAAATTCGACTGCGCTTGTTGCCTTGAACAAGTCTGCAACATTACAGCTTGAAGGATTAAGTTTCTCTAATCCAAGAATTGCGAAAGACGGAGTTGTCTGCCCAGATTCCATATGCAAAAAAGTTTCATATTCTGGAGGAGTTTTAGTCTTTAATGTTACTCATTTCACTTCATATTCGGCAGAGGAAACCCCAGACAGTGGTGATAGTGGAAGCAGCGGTTCTAGTGGAGGAGCATCTGGCGGTGGAGGCGGAGGTTCAGGAGGCGGTGGCTCTGGTGGCGGAGGCTTATCCATAGGCGATTCCGCTGAAACAAAAAAACTAACTGACTTTTCTGTAAGCAGAAATTTGGTAAAAGTATCCCTGCAACCAGATTCAAATGCAAAAGAAACTTTAAAAATAGAGAATACTGGAGAAAAAGCGCTGGAACTTCAAATCACAGTTAAAAACATTGAAAATTTCTTATCCTTGCCAACGGATGAGCTTGTAAGCTTTCGCTTAGAGCCAGGTGAAAAAAAGGAACTTCATCTTAATTTTAATGCTCCTTATAATCAACAGCCTGGAATTTATACTGGAAAAGTATTGGTCATTTCTGAAGGGATGCAAAAGATCATAGATGTAATAATCGAAGTTGAGTCAATAGCTCCTATTTTTGATATAGATGTTGAGGTATTGCCTCAATACCAAAAAGTCTTTCCAGGAGACGAGGTAATTGCTGAAATAAAGGTATTCAATCTCAGGGGCTCAGGCAGAGTTGATATTTCTGTCGATTATTCTATTTGGGATATTGACGGTGAGTCAATCGTTGAAGAGCATGAAACAGTGGCTGTTGATACCCAAACATCTCTAACAAGGTCAATCCGCCTTCCGACTAATAGCAACCCCGGCAGTTACATATTTTATACTAAAGTAGCATACGACGGAACTGTCGGCAGCGCAAGTGACATATTTGAAATAATAGAAAGACCAAAATTTAATGTGCTAAGTAGTGGTCTATTCAATACCACGCTCATTGCTGTTGGAATTATATTTATTCTAATAATATTCTTCTTTATATTGCATATGGAAAGGTCGCATTTGCATACACAAAATGCTGAATTGAGCAATAAAATTGCAAAGCGCGAAGCCGATACGAAACCAAAAATGCCAAGTGCTGAACAGAAGAAAACAAAACCCAAAGGAATGACAAAGTCAGAGCGTAAGCTCAAAAAAGGGCTTAAAATTTTAGAAGCGGACTTTCAATCTGGACTCATTTCATATGAAGAGTACAAAAGAAGAAAAGAAAAACTGGAGAATAAATTTACTTAGCTCAAACCAAAAATTCTTAAATGTCGTATAGTTCTCATTCAAAAATGAAGAAATTATTGTTTTTATTTGTACTATTGAACTTGCTATTGCTGCCAAATGTTCTTGCTAAGCAAGGGCATATGAAATTGTTGGCTGTAAAGGAGACAGAGCAAGGCTATGAAGGCGGGATTGCTGACTTGTATCTTGAGATTAAGCCAGGCTCTGGCAGGGTTTTTCTTGAAACATTTCCTTTGACAAGAACTGACACTCAGATGTCAACAAGGTTTGCAAAGGCAATAGCATGCGATACTATTGAAAGGGATTGCGATGATGTTGATTTTTTCTACACAATAACGGCCGATTCTGCAATTATAGCAGGGCCTAGCGCAGGCTCTTCTATTGCTGTACTTACAG
>CAZUWB010000148.1:0-2730 GCA_964623945.1 uncultured Methanosarcinales archaeon
ACACAATAACAATAAGAAAATTTGCAGTCAAGCCATGGACTATAACTGATTTTATCAAAGAGAATGTAATTTCTTATGAAGGCGCTGCATTGCTGTGGATGGCTGTGCAAAATGAATTATCGATTATAGTGTCTGGAGGAACAGCTTCTGGAAAAACAAGCATGCTTAATGTGATTTCTAATTTTTTCCCTCCGAACCAAAGAATAATCTCAGTAGAAGATACAAGAGAAATAATGCTGCCAAAACTGCTTCACTGGGTTCCGATGGAAACAAGGCTGCCAAATCCAGAAGGAAAAGGAGGAATAGAAATGCTTGATTTGATAGTAAACTCATTGAGAATGAGGCCTGACAGAATCATTGTTGGCGAAATAAGAAAAAGAAGAGAAGCTGAGGTACTTTTCGAAGCAATGCACACAGGCCATTCTGTTTATGGCACTTTGCATGCAAATAATGTAAGGGAAACCCTAAACAGGCTTACAAACCCGCCGATTGATTTGCCTAAGCAACTTTTGTCAGCGCTTTCATTGATTATTGTCCAGCACATCAACAGAAGGACTGGAAAAAGAAGAACTTTGCAAATTGCTGAAATACTTCCAAATGGCGAACCAAGAGTTTTAATGCAGAGAAATGCTGTAAGGGACACTCTTGAAATTATTAATGAGCCGCTTGCCATTTTGGGAACTTTAAATCTTTATACAGGGCTTTCTAAATCAGAGATTTACGCTGATCTTCAGTCAAAGATTACTGTTTTGAAATGGCTCGTAAGCAGGAATATAATAGATGTGAATAAAATAGGCTTGATAATGGCAAAATATTATCATAACAGGCCATTTATGCAGTTAAAGGCGTAGACAAACTAATTAAAACTGACTTTGCAGTTGGAGGTGCTTGAAATCGGATTTGTCAATAGGGTTGCTTTGTTTTTTCCAACGCTTAAAAGTGAATTGAGAATAGCGCATATACCATACTCTCCAGTAGAATACATAAATAAAAATCTAAAATTTACTGTTGTATCTGCCGTAGCATTTACTATACCATTTTTTTTCGTGCTGCAAAAAGCAAAACTGTCGCAATTCCTGCTATTTCCAATTTTTGTAGTTTTGTTGATTTTGCTTTTTGGGTATTCTTTGCTGACTGTCAAGGCTCAAATAAAAAAAAGGGAGCGTGAAATAAACAAAGAAGTTCTTTTTATTGGCAGGCATCTTCTCGTAAAGCTTTATTCCGGAAGGCCTTTGTTAAATGCTCTTATAGAGATTTCAACTAGCAGAGGTGTTGCATCAAAGTACATTGCAGAAATTGTTGATGACATAGAAACAGGCAACACAATTGAAGATGCATTAAAAAACGCAATGGTATACTCTCCGTCTGAGAAATTAAGAAAAATATTGTTCCATATAAACAACGCATTGCAGCTTGGCATAGATGTTACAAAGCCCCTTGAATCAGTTTTGGAGGAAATAACAAGAGAGGAAGAGCTTGAAATAAACAAATACGGCAAAAAGCTCAACACATTAGTCATATTTTACATGCTTGCTGCTGTTATTGTACCTTCTCTTGGAGTGGCTATGTTTATTGTTATATCCAGCTTCATCAGCTTCCCAATTGGTTTGAAGGGGTTGCTTGTGGTTGTGTTTTTTATTGTAATTCTGCAATTCATTTTTATAACACTTTTCAAGTCAATAAGACCTATGGTGAATCTATAAAATGGCACTAAAAATAATATTTTTGGAGGAATTTGGAAAGGCTTTTGTGCCTAAGAAATTTATACCGATTTTAAGAAAATACATGCTAAAAGCCGGATTTAATGAAGTTCCTTACAAATTATTTGGCTTGTTATTTTACAGCTCGGCATTTATAACAACTTTGATATTCATAATTTTCATCTATCCATACTTAAGGAGATTTTCACTTTTTGAAATTTACATTTACTCATTCTTAAGCTGGTTCTTGGTCCAGCTTTTTTTTGCAACTTTGTTTATACTGTTGGTTTATTTTTACTTGGACTTGAGAATATACCAAAGGACAAAGAAAATGGAAGAGCAGCTTCCGGATTTTCTGCAGATACTCTCTGCTAACTTAAAAGGAGGATTGACATTTGAAAGGGCTTTATGGGGCGCTGTAAAGCCAAGGTTCAATGTGCTTGGAAGCGAGATGGCAAAGGCCTCAAAAAAAGTTATGACAGGTTATGAAGTTAGCTTGGCCCTTGTTGAGCTTGCAGATAAATATGACTCGTTAATGCTAAAGCGCACTGTTGACTTGATAATAAGTGAAGTTGAAAGCGGAGGAAATGTTGCTGAATTATTAGACAGGCTTGTTGATAACTTAAAAGAAACAAAAGCATTGAAGAATGAGATGTCAGCAGCTGCAATTGCTTATGTAATATTTATTTCTGTGATAGTTATTGTGATAAGCCCATTACTATTCTCGCTTTCTTTCCATTTGCTTATCTTGATACTGAATTTTGTAGGGAAGCTTTCTGCGACAACTCAAAGAGTAGCTGCATTGCCATTTTTATTCTCAAAAGTAAATATCGAACCAGAGGACTTCAGGCTTTTTTCCATAATTTCCATTGCTGTGATTTCATTTTTCTCCTCATTGATAGTGGCTATTGTTGAAAAAGATGACATAAAGGGTGGAGTAAAGTACATTCCAATCTATGTTTTTGGCTCGCTTGGATTTTATTTCTTGTTTATGAAAATTATTGGAGCATTTTTTGCAGGGGTTGTTTAG
>CAZUWB010000149.1:0-2721 GCA_964623945.1 uncultured Methanosarcinales archaeon
TTTCTATAATTGATTTAGGATACATTTTTTTTATTTGAGTTAGTGTATTTAACAACAACTTGGCTTTTTTATAATCCTCTAATTTACAGTAATGCTTATACTGCTGTTCTATTGTATATGGAAGAAAAATCTTCAATGAATTTTTTGGAATTTTATATTCTAGACAGAAACGCATAACTATATGGTCAACACCTTCTGCACCACCAGTAATTATTTTACATTTTTTATTAATCAATTTATTAACAATCATTTTTACTTTTTTAGATGTTATCGAATTAATCCATCTGTTCCCGCCAACAGCAACCCATTTTCCAGAAAGTCTGTTTATAAAATCGTTTAAATCTCTATTAACCATAGTTTATAAAATCAATCAAACTTCATTACCCTTCCTTCAAAGTCCTCTTTCATTAGCAACACAACTCTTGAAGGCTCGTGCTCATCAATCAGCTTGTAATCTGCATGCTTGGCTATTTCAAGTGCAAACTGTTTCACTTCCTCATGCTCCGGCATATTAAATTGTTCAAGTCTTTCCCTTGACATGCCCACCCACATATAAGCTTTAACTTCAACAAACATTGGATTGCTTAGCTTAATAATATCAGCCCATTGCTCTGGCTCAATAATATTCAAGCCTTTAATCAATGTAAATCGAAGCACTGTTCTCATTTTTTCCCTAAGCTTTGGCAACATGCTTAATGTTTTATACAAGCCTTGCCATGCATTTTTAATTATTGGCCTGTCAATGATAGTAAACAATTCCTCATTTGGAGCATCAACAGAAATATAAAGTTGGGTTGGTGGTTCTTCAAACAGCTTTTCAATCCTGTCTGGCAATAATCCATTGCTCACAACAAATGTTGAAAAGCCCTTTTTCTTATACTCTTTAATTAGCTCTGCTAATTTTGGATATAAAGTCGGCTCTCCATCAAGGGAAATAGCAACATGCTGTGGCTCCATAGCCCTTTCAAATTTCTCTTCGCTTGTTTTTTCATTGCCACCAAATCCAGAAAGCAGTTTTCTTTGAGCTTCTATGGTCCCTTCCACTATGAAAGCAGGATCATCAATGCTTTCTTTCATAGCAGGCTCTGTATGATACCTCAAGTCACGCCAGCAAAAAACACAAGCATTGTTGCAAATAAACGTAGGAGTCATTTGGACACACTGATGGCTGTTAATACCGTAAAATTTATTTTTGTAACAACCGCCCTCTCCTCTTAAGTCGCTCTTAGTCCAATGACAAGTCTTGACTCTTGTATGGCTTCCAACAACCTCGTATTGCTGCTTCTTCAGTATAAGCTTTACATCTGCAGTAATCATATCCATAGATAAAATACAAATCTATATAAATTTTAAGTTTTTCAGCATTGTTATGGATTTAAAGCCCGCATTAAAAAAACTTGAAGAAAGCCAAGATTTCAAAAAATGGAATCAGCAAAACAAAAACACATACTTCTCTTATGCTTTCAAAATCCCGCAGGAAATGGGCTCAAATGAATGGCAGCTCGGCTTCTACAACAAGAAAAAAGACAAAATAACTACTTTTGTAATAGAAGAAAACAATATTAAGATAAGGCCAGAAGAAGAAATATTCAAAAAAGAAGAAACTAAGGTTAATGAAGTGCATCTTGATAAGGTTAAATTGACATTTGACGATGTTATTGTCAAAGCAAATAAATTTCAGGAGAAAAATTTTCCAAAAGACAAAAGCATCAAAACAATAGCAATACTGCAAAACCTATCAAATTTTGGCGATATATGGAACATAACCTATATTACAGAAGCTTTCAATATGCTAAATATGAAAATAGATGCATCAACTGGCAAAATCCTTCAACACAACATTTCATCAGTGTTTTCTTTTAGAAAAGAATAGTTATAATATAACTTACTAAATCTATATTTTTTAATTGCGAATTCTTTAAATATAAGTTAGCAGTTTAAAAATGAGTTTTCTACGGAATTAAAATGATATTAAACATAAAAATCAAAAAAGTGGCTGATGTAAAAACACCTTTTTATGCCCATAAAGGCGACTCTGGAGTTGATTTGTACGCAGCTGAAGAGTATCTGCTTAAGCCTATGGAAAGGAAGTTAATAAGCACTGGCATTAAAATTGCTGTTCCTTATGGTTATGAAGCTCAAATAAGGCCAAAAAGCGGCTTGGCTTTAGAGTTTGGCATAAGTCATGCCAACAGCGTTGGCACAATAGATTCCTCTTATAGGGGAGAAATAAAAATACCAATGATTAACTTTAGCGATAAGTCATATAAAATAGAAAAAGGCAAAAAAATTGGTCAAATGGTATTTACAAAAGTAGAGGGAGCTGTGTTTGATGAAGTTGAAGAGCTTGGAGAAACAACAAGAAATGAGAAAGGATTTGGAAGCACAGGCTTAGATTAGCAATAAAAAGAGGTGGGATTTTGGGTAAAGATACTAGCAAGCCAATAAGTTTCAAGACAGTGCAAAAAAACAAAAAACTAGCAGATTTTGTTGCTGAAGAAAACACTGTAATTGACTCGGAAGAACAGCAGCAACTAGATTAAACATTTATTATTTTGTCAATCTCTTTCTTTACAGCTTCAAAAACATTTTTTAAGGATTTTGAAGAATCTATTATTTTAATATTATCATTCAATAGCTTAGGCAATCTTAGAAAATTTTCCCTAATCTTTTTCATAAAATCAAGCTGCTCAAATTTCTCCTTTTTCCTGTATTCTATTC
>CAZUWB010000150.1:0-2713 GCA_964623945.1 uncultured Methanosarcinales archaeon
AAAATGATAAAACATACTTATGGCTCTGACCCTACAGCTGTTGCTTTTGATGCGATAAAGCATGCAAGAGCAAAAAACATTGATGTTGTTTTAATCGATACAGCTGGGAGGATGCATAGCAACCAGAATTTGATTCAAGAGATGCAAAAAATAATTAGAGTCACAAAGCCTGACCTGAAGATATTTGTAGGAGAAAGCATAACTGGAAATGACTGCGTTGAGCAGGCAAAAACTTTCAATGAAGCAGTTGGAATTGACGGAATAATCTTAGCAAAAGCAGATATCGACGAGAAAGGTGGTGCTGCTGTTTCTGTAAGCTATATAACAAAGAAACCAATTTTATATTTGGGCGTAGGGCAGAATTATCGTGATTTGCAGGAATTTGATTCAGAGATTGTGATTAGGAACTTGGGCTTGACTACTTAAAAAAAGAAATCATTAAAAATCAGCATTGCAGAAATAAGCAGCCCAGACAGAATAAGCAATATTCCATAAATTCTAATATACTTACTCATAACTTCAAGATTAAGGACTAGCAAAGACAAAAGGCAAACTATTGGCGCAAACAGGATTTTTAGGAAAATCGTGGCACTAGGGCCACTTAATATGGTGAATATGAAGAATAGCCCAGATAATACCAAGAAAGTTACGTAGACGTTTTTTAATAATCTCGGGAGGTTCTTTTTCACAATAACAAGCAGTCCAATTAAAATGCTTATTATGGAAATTTGAAAATAACCTACAAACCACCATGTTGGGGGAACATATACTGTCATAATTTGTTTTTGCCAGAATGCCTATTTAAATATTTGCATAGCTTCAACTATATTCAATAAAACTCTATCTTTCCGTCCAAATCATATCAAATGTTATCCGACCAAATCTCATTAACGCTGTATTTTATTTCTTCTTTATTTAAAAAATCCAAAATTTCTTTCTTGTTCTTCATAGGCACAATCAAGCAATTTTCTAATCTTTTTGTGCCTGATATATCCACAATACCCTTGGAGTGATAAATTTTTTTGCCGACTTTCTGCTTATAACCATACAGCTTTCTCCAAAGCTTTACTTTCTGGCTTTGCTTGAATTTTCTAAATGAAAGCGTTAAAAGAAGGTAATATTCAATATCTTTAGCGAGATCCTTGAATTTTCCGTAGAGCAAAATGCCATCAGTAATAATATCCCTTCTCAATCGCCATTTTGAAAGGTCACCGACTTTCACAGAAATCTCATTTTTTATTCCTTTTAACTCCCATTTCTTCTGTATTTCAGATTGGTTAAATAATGACATCACTTTGCGGACTTCTTCTTCAATGTTCTTTTTAGTATCAACAAAAACATCAATATCACTCTCCTCATCAAAATCTCCTCTTGCCACAGAACCAAATAGTATTATGTTATCTATACCCTGTGATATTTTTTCATCTAACAAAAATGATGCAAAATTCATTGCGTATGATATTAAACTTTGTCGTTTCATATAGCTTTGTTCAACATCTCCTCTAATTCTCTGAATAGTTTTATAGCCTCTTCCGTTTTATTTACAGGTTTTTGTGTGCCATATGATAGTGCCTCGCACAAATTTTCTAATTTTACAATCTTGCTTATTATTTCCTTTTTATTTTCAAAATCAGGCAGCTTATCTGAAACTTTATCACTTTTAAACCAACGATGATTTAATTGGAAGCCCTCGTCTACAATCTTCTTTTTATGAAGCATTGTAGATAGCAGTTCCAGTATGCCTCGTGAGGCATGCAAGCCAACGATTCTTTGGGATTTTTCCAAGCCCTCTACTTCAATAGCCCACTTAAATATAGCTCTTTTGTGGATTTCAAATGCCTCTTTATGCTCTTCTAACCTCATATCCTTAGAATATGTTATCTTATATATAAATTTTATGGTACTTAATAACATATGTTACTACATATATTAATGTTATGTTACTTTATGACATAAAAGAATTTTATATTTTCAATAAAACTCAATCTTTCCGTCTAAATAAATTCCCTTGTGCAGCTTTACAGGGCGCCATTCATCAGCAATCAAATCTGCATCAAGCCATTCTGCAAGCTCTTTTGCATTCCCGATTGTCGCGCTTAATCCAATAATTTGCGCATTTTTCAATAATTTTTTTAATATAGTGATTAAAATCTCTAAAGTAGGGCCTCTTTCATGGTCATTTAATAAATGGATCTCATCTATAATCACAGTCCTTATATTTGAAACCCAAGGAGCATGATGTCTAATTAAAGAATCCATTTTTTCTGCAGTGACTATTATCAAATCATATTCTGCAAGATAAGGGTCAGAAGAATCAATGTCACCAATTGACAGGGCTATTTTTGCCACTTTTTCATATCTTTTTTTGAAATCCCTGAATTTCTCAGAAGCTAATGCCTTCAGAGGAACAATATAAATTGCTTTTCCTTTGCCTTCTATAATTGATTTTACTGCAGCAAACTCTGCAATTAATGTTTTTCCAGATGCAGTCGGCGTGCAAACCAGTAGATTCTTGCCTTCCAGCAAGCCTTTTTTTATTGACTTTTCCTGCGCAGGCCTTAATTTAGTTATTTCTTTCTCCAGAATTTCATAAAGCTCTTTTGGCAGCTCTTTTTTTATTGATTTCAGTTCCATTTTCATAAATGCCCGAAGTTTAACGAATGAACAGCCCCGGTTGATTTTGTAGTTGAAAGATACAAGACAAGCTTTGCAA
>CAZUWB010000151.1:0-2709 GCA_964623945.1 uncultured Methanosarcinales archaeon
AATATAAAAACAAATGATTTTGAAGAATTTGTCAGAAGGTTTAGAGAAATGATTTAAACCCTGAAATTCTCGTTTATAAAATTAATGATTTCATCTTTTCTCTTATCTGATGCTTCTCTGCTCCTTTGCCTTGAAGCAAATAAGTCCAAATTTTCTTTTTTTATCCTTGCGTTAATTCTTGATATTCTTTCATTAATCTTGTTCAACCTTGTAATGACCATATTCATCTTGTTTCTCATTTCATTAGGCAAGGAAAGAACCAATAATTTACTGCAGTCATTGTTTATATAGAATATCTTGCTTCCGCCAAAAGTCTTTTGCTCTTCCCTTAGAAAATCTCTCCAAACATTGTTGTTGTCGCCATCTGTGTTTTTTAGCTTTAAAATCAAAGATTCTTTGTAAGCCTTAGATTTAACAAGGTGCAATTCTATAGAGTCGTTGCCAGCTTCAATGTCCTTTTTAAATTCTAGAATATTTTCATCATCCATACCATTAAAAGAAAAATATTCAATAACGCCTAAGCTTCTGTCTATATCAATATGAGAAATAATGTTCTTATAGTCCTGCTCCATGCTCTACCACCCCAGTGACATGCGAGAACTCGCTTCTCGCTCACAACTCAATGCTTTTTTATGTATATTGGAGTGGTGGTATATATAATTATCGGCTTTTAAAAAGGAAAAATTTATACATTATAAGTAAAATTATCCTTACTATGAAACCTAGAAGAACCAAAGAAGACTTAATTTTTGCTAAAAGAACAGAAGAAGCTTGGAAGAGATATGAAAAAGGAGAATTT
Source organism: uncultured Methanosarcinales archaeon (assembly GCA_964623945.1). GTDB lineage: Archaea > Nanobdellota > Nanobdellia > Woesearchaeales > GW2011-AR4. The sequence continues at coordinate 800 of CAZUWB010000151.1, forward strand.
GTAGAGATGGATTTTGATACATTTTTGAAGAAATTAAAGAAGGCAAATGTATCTTTCAACCATTCTTGCTATTGCTTATAAATATTTCCATATAAAGGCTATCAGTTCGAAGATATGGTAGTAAATTGGCATATTAATACTTAAATTATTTAAAATATGTGCAGAACATCATATAAATGTGCAGAATCTAATTTATGTGTAAAGCCCACCGAACACTGAACAAAAACCTTTAAATAATACCAGTACAGCAGTATTTCTATGGAATCAGAGGTTTCAAGCGATAACCAAGTAATGCCACAGATAGCGATTTCAGCTATAGAGGCGTTGAAAGCTACAAGAATAAATAAAATAGTGATGCAGGGCTTCAAATCTTTTGCCAAGCATACAGAAATATTATTTGGAGAAAATTTCAACTGCGTTCTTGGCCCAAATGGAGCTGGCAAGAGCAATGTTCTTGATGCATTATGCTTTGTTCTTGGTAAATCATCGTCAAGAGACTTAAGAGCAGAGAAATCAGCAAACCTTATCTATAATGGAGGAAGGTCAAAGAAACCAGCAAAGCAAGGAGAAGTCCATATTTACTTTGACAACTCCAATAAGGTTTTTCCAACAGAAGACAAAGAAGTCAAGATATCAAGGATAGTAAGACAAAATGGCCAGTCAATATACAAAATCAATAACAAGGCTATGACAAGACAGCAAATAACAAATCTACTTTCTTTAGCAAAAATAGATCCTGACGGATATAATATAATACTTCAAGGCGACATAATCAAGTTTGTTGAGATGCACCCTGAAGATAGAAGAGTTCTGATAGAAGACATTGCAGGCATTTCTGTTTATGAGGAAAAAAAGCACAAGGCAATGCTAGAGCTTGAAAAGGTTGAGCAGCATTTGAGGGAGACAGAGCTAATACTTACTGAAAGGCATACATACCTAAAAGAGCTGAAGAAAGACAGAGACCAGGCATTAAAGTACAAGGATATGAGCGACAAGATAAAGCAAAACAAAGCTTCTTACCTAAAAATACAAATAGACAAAAAAGAATCAGAGAGAAAAGATATACAAGAGAAAATAGACAATGGCAACAAAGATTTAACAATTGTGAGGGAAAAAATAAGCAAACTAAAGCAAGAAATTGACGAGAAAAAGAAACAAATAGAGCAAATTTCAAAAGAGATTGAAGAAAAAGGGGAGATAGAGCAAGTCAAGCTCAATAAGGACGTTGAAACATTAAAGGTGGAGTTGACAAAGCATAACTCCAGGATTGATACTTGCAGAAATGAGCTGAACAAGATAAAGCAAAGAAGAAATGATTTAAGGAGTAGCATTGAAGACATAAATAAAAGAATTGCGCAATTAACTAACGAGAAAAAAGAATTTGAATCACACATAGATTCAAAAAACAAGGATAGAGAGACTATTAATAACAAAATACTAAAGTTCAAAGAAAAAAATAGGCTTGATAGTTTAGCAGACATTGAAAAGAATGTTGGGGAGATCGATGGAAAGGCAGACGAACTCCAAAAGGAGATAACTGCATTAAGGGAAAGCCAGCATAATCTGATAAGGGAGAAGGACAGGATAAGCCATGAAATAAGCACTATTGAAGACAAAATAAAAAAGGTTATTGATGTTGAGAAAGAATACAAGCAGCAGATTGATGCTTTAAAAGACAGAAGGCAACTGTTTAAATCTTCTACATTAGAATTAAATAAATGCCTTGATGGAGATTCTTCTTTGGCAATACAGCTTTCGGATGCAAGAAAAAGACTAAACGCTATAAATGAAGAGCTAGCAAAATTAAGGGCCAAGGACATAACAATAAAAGAATTTGCAAGAGGCGACTTGGCGGTTAAAAAAATTCTTGAATTAAAAAATAAAAGGGAAGGAATTTATGGCACTGTTGC
>CAZUWB010000152.1:0-2700 GCA_964623945.1 uncultured Methanosarcinales archaeon
AAAAGTAGCCACCTAAGCCTAACCTCCTTCTGCATCAAGCATTTCAATGACTATAATCCAAAAATAAAACCAAAACCCTTAAAATCTTATTAATTCTTTAATTCAATATGCTAAATATTGTCAAAAAACTAGAATACAAATCAGATTTAGAAAGATTGCAAACAATAAAAAATATTTTAAAAAATAAAAATATCAAATTTATTGAGCAAAAATACAGATATTATGCATTTAAAGGAACAAATGTTATTATTGATATTGGAAATTTAAAGTCAAAAAAGCATATTATTTTATCAGTCCATTTTGATGTTGTTAATGGCTCACCAGGAGCAAATGATGATGCTTCTGGAATTGCTATACTTGTTGATGTCATTGACAAACTTAAAAAATTAAACTTAAAAAATAAAGTAAGAATTATCTTCTTTGATGACGAAGAGATTGGCAGATTTGGCTCTATCTCTTATATTAAAAAGTATGGATTAAAAGATTTATTAGCAGTTTATCATCTTGAACTATGTGGATATGGAGATTCAATTGGACTATGGCCAATAACAAAAATTAATGAAAACAGTTATGCATTAAAATTTATTGAAGAAGTCTTAAAAGAAAAAAATATTTACTTTGAAAGAGTAGGCCAGTTGCCTGCATTCTGGGGCGATGACTTGAGTTTCAGAAATGCTGGATTTAAACATGCACTATGCATAACAGTTGCGCCTAAAGAAGACAAAGAAGCAATTAAAAAATTTGTAAAAAGCAATTTTTTCAAATTAATATTTGATTTTTATAGTGGCAAAATACCAAGAATGTTCCAGTTGTACCATTCGCCAGAGGACAAGAGCGAATATTTGAGTGAAAAAGCTTTAAAAATGGTTAGCTATATCTTAATTGATGTTGCATTAAAATTTGATACTTTATGATAATGAAATCAAAAAAATTAAATTTTTGTTTTTCATATCAATAAACAAGAAGACTTTTTATAAATAACTTTCCATAAGTTCAAGCTATCTAGAAGTCTTCATTTACTTTTACTGACATTGTACATCTGCCAAGACAAATATCCAGCAACAATGACTGCAACATAACTAAACCATACAGGCACATTAAAAGTGCCTATCGAAGCAGGCCAGCTAAAAATTGACCTCAAAAAGTGCAATAAGGCAATAATTCCAAAAACTACAGAAGCCAGCATTAAAGATTGGTTTTTGTTCATGTTTATTATTATAATTTTCGGATTATAAATAATTTGTGATTTTACAGCCTATCCAATTCGGATAAATATAAATCGTTTTGTCTTTTTCTTATAAAATCTGCCATTGATGGCTGTCTAGCAAGTTCATCAAAAGCTATTGCTTCAATTGAACCAGGTTCATAAGTTGTTTTTACTCGATAAGCAAATGTTGCCCTCCATAAACTACCTTCTCTTACAAAAACTCCAAAGCGCAAATCTTCTTCATTTTCAGGACCAGATGTAACTAAAACAATTCTTTCTAAATCATCAGCATCACACCTATAAGCTTCTCGTCTTAAATTTGGATTGGCAGAATCAGGAGGAAGCACAACTTTATACCCAAAATCAGTTTCAATAGCACGAACTCGAACTGTAAATGGCAATATTCTTCCATGTGGCAAGCCAGATGTTGCAACTCGCATTTTTATCTTTAAACGTCAATTATATATAAATCTTTTGTTAAATCACCACTTATTAATAATAATAATTTTTTTAAATGAAGTTAAAAATCATAAGTTGCATACGCCATTTATGCTTTCGATATGTTTATAAATTTAAAAATAATACTATAGCATGAAAATGAACCCTGTTGTACATTTTGAAATGCCCGCAGAAGACAAAAACCGAATGGCTAAATTTTATACGAGCGCATTTGGTTGGAAAACCAAACAATTAGGTCCGGAGATGGGAGAGTACGTTCTTGTTACGACAGCAGAAACTGATGACAAAGGAATGCCTAAGGAGCCAGGCAGAATCAACGGAGGCTTCTTTCAGAAAACGAAACCAGACCAGTATTCCAGGATAACGATTGCCGTGGATGATATCAGGGAAGCAATGAAGAAAGTTGAAGCGGCAGGCGGAAAGGTGCTAGGCGGGGTGCAGAAGCCAGGAGAGCCCGATGATATCCCTGGTGTAGGGCTTTATGCCACATTTATAGACACTGAAGGCAACCATGTGAGCATGCTGCAGCCGTATCCTCGCATGCTATAATTCACCGATAAAATCACCATGGTTTTAAGAAATAAAATAGGGGGTATAAATGACAAGACAAATCTTCGTTAATCTGGCCGTAAAAGACCTAAATAAAACAATTCAATTTTTTACTAAACTGGGGTTCAAATTTAACCCCCAATTTACTGATGAAAATGCAACATGCATGATTATTGGCAAAGATATTTTCGCAATGCTTTTGGTTGAGAAATTTTTCAAGACATTTATACCTGACAAGGAAGTTTGCGATGCTAAAAAAAGCGCAGAGGCTCTCGTTGCGATATCGGTTGAAAGCAGGGCAAAAGTTGACGAGATGATAAAAAGGGTTATAGGTGCTGGCGGCAAAGAATATAGGACAGCAAAAGACCATGGATGGATGTATGGCCGGGCTTTCCAGGACCTGGACGGGCATATATGGGAGATCTTTCATATGGATGAGGGCAAGATGCCTGAAGAGATGAAGAAAAAGAAGTGATATTGTAAAA
>CAZUWB010000153.1:0-2670 GCA_964623945.1 uncultured Methanosarcinales archaeon
TAGCTATTAAAGTAAAGATAATTAAGAATAAATTCCCGATTAATTTTTTATTTGTTAATTCTGGCATTTTAACTATCTATATAAAAAATACATACTGATAATAAATCATGTAAATGCCTGCAAAAACCAAAACAACTGCGCTTAATTTCTTAACATAAGGTAATATTTTTTCAAGTTTTTTTAATATTAAATATTTTGTGGCAAAAGTCAGCGTTGTTATTGCTATCATTATAATGCTCATTCCTAAAATATAAGCTAAAATTGTGTAAATTCCATCAAGGATTGATTTATATGCAATCCCTTGAATAACTATTGATAAAAATATTGGAAAAACACAGCCCAAAGAGCCGATTGCATACACAATGCCAAAAAGATAAATGCCTGCTTTTTCATTTTGATGCATAAATTTTAACTTTGTAGACTGAAAAAGCAAAAAATCCTTGCCAAAAAACATCAAAATTCCAACAAAAATTAGAATTATACCAGTAATAACAGCAATCCACGGGATGAATTGCTTAATAAACTGCCCAATTGCAATAACTCCAAATCCTGCTAAGCCAAAAACTGTAAAGAAACCTATACTAGCAATCACCCCAAAAACAAAACCTTGAATTATGTTTTTAATTAATCTTCTTTTTTTATCCTCACTTGAATATTTTGAGATATAATATGTTATATAGCCAGGCAGAATAGCAAAGCTACAAGGGGCAAAAAATGCAACCAAGCCTGCAATAAAGGAAAAGTAAAGAAAAGCTGTGTCTGGCATTTTATTAACTGCTAGCTAATGCATTAAATAAAACTTCCCATTGCTGCTCATTAAAGACGCCAGAGCCTTTATATAGGATTAAGCCATTTTTGCCAATAGCGTATTTTGTTGTTGTATGAGTTATTTGATAATCTGAAAGCACTTTGCCATTGCCTTGCGCAAAGTCAATTCCATCAAGCCCTAAAGCATTTTTGTATTGTTCTATTATTTGCGAATTTTCACTTGTGTCTAGGTCAATTGCTAAAAATGTAACCTTATCAGCATATTTTGGATAAACATTTTTAACAATGCTAAAGTCTCTTCTGCAAAAAGGGCACCATGTAGCCCAGAAGTATAACAGTATTGGTTTGTTTTCTTCCCTGAGTTGACTAAGCCTGTATTGTTTGCCATCAATTGTCGTTATTGTGAAATCAGGCGGTATATCCCCTTTATTTATTCCAATACTTGCTTGTTGCTGGGCAACTGCATCACCGTTTACAGCAACTTGATGCCCTGCATTAGATGTAGTGCAAGCACTTATAAAAATAATTAGCGATAAAAATAATCCAACAAAAATTCTGTTCATCAAAAACACCATAAAAAAGGCTTGAAAATCCTATATATAAATAATGTTTAATTATTAAACAAAAAATTTAATTATTTTCACCCAAAAGTAAATGTATAAATCTTGAAGCCTTTTCCCACGACATTAATATTTAGAGCATGAGTGTCATAATTTTCAGCATTTGCAAGATTGTAAAGCTTGAATTCTTTTATATTTGATATGCTTTTGTTTTCTTTAATTGCCACGTCAGAACCTTTATTTTTTTCAGTTTCATATTCATTATTAAAAAATACAAAAGCTTCTGAGTCATTTTCAGAGCCGGCTACAATATTAACAACTTTTGCTTGGAAGATTAGTAGAATTTCACCCTCATCACTTACTAACTCCATATTATCAGCATTATTTTTCCATTGCCCACCAAGATAAACGTTATTTGCGCTTATTGAAGACGGTATTTTATAATCAATGACTTCATTTGCCTTGATGCCTTCAGCATTACCAAAATTACCTCTTGAAAATTGATAGCCGAAATAAATTTCTGGAGTCCTTACATTAAGAAAATCAACGTCAACACTTTCATTAGGCTTTGTTATATCAACACTAAATCCATTTTTTTGGTCTAATCTTTCCATCCTTTCTTCCAGTAATTTTTGAATCATTTTTTCTGTTTCTTCATAGTTTCCTTCACCGATATGGTCGTATCTAATGTAACCGTCCACATCAATCAAAAACTTATGCGGCCAGTACCTGTTTTGGTATGCATTCCAAGTTGCATATGCGTTGTCTTGCGCAACAGGGTATTTTATTTGGTAGTCATTTACTGCTTTCAGGACATTCTCATATTTTTTTTCAAAATTGAATTCAGGCGTATGCACACCAACAATAACTAAGCCTTTGTCCCTATATTTCTCATCCCAGTTCTTCAAATAAGGCAATGTTCTAATGCAATTAATGCAAGTATAAGTCCAGAAATCCACCAATACAACTTTTCCTTTTAAATCTTCTATATTCAATGGCTCGGAATTTATCCAGTTCTCTATTATCCTGAAATTAGGCGCTTTCGGATATTTCTTGCTTTTTTCATCAATTATTTTCTGAATTTTTACGGATTGCAAATCTTGCTCTTTGTTTTCTGAAGTTTTTGTTGTTGTTGGTTCGGTTTTTTGTATTGTTTCAGTATTTTCAGTTTCTCTGATAATTTTTGGCTTTTGTGATTCAATGTAGAGTATTGCTGCAACTACAAAAATCGCAACTACCATTGTCAAAAACGGTTTTTTCATGAAGGACATTTTTATGAAAGAAGGGAAGCTGCAAAAAACCAGTTAGCTACTACATTAAGCTTATTTGTAAAGACTAAAAT
>CAZUWB010000154.1:0-2665 GCA_964623945.1 uncultured Methanosarcinales archaeon
CTCTTGTTTGCACCAGCCAAAAGTAAGCTGTTTTATGCCCGCATTTTGGGCATTCAGCAGTAGTTTTCGGCAATGTTTGCAGCTCGCCTTTATCTATTACCTCTACTTCTTTCTCACTCTTTGGAATTGTTTCTCTTATCGTAGCTCCATCTACATGCGTTGTCTTATAGCCGCAAGAGCAAACAAGCATCTTTTTGCTGTCTTCCTTCCTCGGCACGAGTATAGAGCCGCATTTTGGGCAAAACATCTTAAACTTGAAAATTTAACAAATTCTATATAAATTTAACCTTTTTGAAGAAATCCTTTAGATATGTTGATTAAATCAACAAACCATATCTTAACATAGCCAAGGAAAGGAATCCTAAACACTGCATTACCAACAATCTGCTCTTTACTCACACTAGTTTCATCAAGAAAAGGGCTTTTTATAGGCACGGGGTTTGTTTTGTAATTATCACCTTTAGTTTGGAAGTAATAAGCATCATTATCTTGTAATTTCTTAACTACTCTATGTATTATTGGGTCTTTCTTAGCGCTCCAGAATACCACAACATCGCCTATTTGTATATTTTCAGCTTTTTTGCCTTTCAAAATCATTATGTCACCTTTATTAAAACCATTTCTTAACGAAAAATTGCTAAAGCCCTCTTTGCTTATTCCATTTTCAATATACCAGCTATCAGCTTTATCCCACCACTCTTCAAATCTGCTGTCGTGCTCCATGCTCTCACTCACAACTGCAACAACAGGATGTGATGTCTGAAACAAAAATCCTAAGCCAGGATAAACAATAAACTTGATAAGAATAAAAGCCAATGCAATATTAACAATCCAGCTCCAAATGCTGTCATCTTCCCATATGAAATACCATATTTTCTTCAAAGTTGTCTTCCAATCATTCATATGCTGACTTCTTTGCAAAAAGAATAAAAAGGTTTTGATTTTATGCCTAAATATATCAAATAAAAAATGAAACTATCACGCCCAGATTATTTTCAGGGAATATTGCAGCTTAGGGACATAAACGAAGAAATATTGAGTTTTGTTTACAACCAGATTAAAAAAAGGGGAAATGTGGCTGTAACTAGGACAGTTAAATACTCTAATGGCATAGACCTATATATTACTTCCCAGAAATATATCAGGATTTTAGGTAAAAAGCTAAAAGAAAGCTTTGGTGGCGAACTTAAAATAAGCTCAAAGCTACACACTAGAAATAAGCAAGGAAAAGACCTTTACAGAGTTAATGTTCTTTTCAAACCTCCAAAATATAAACGAGGGGACATAGTTTTGATTAGGGGTGATAAAATTAAACTGATAAGTATTAAAAAAAAAATATTTGCCAGAAACTTAAAAACCGGAAAAAAAGTTACAATAAGAAGCAGTGATTTACCCAGAGATTAATTGTTTCTCTCTTTTGTAATCCTCAACAATCTTCTTGGCCCAATTTACCTTATCTTTTTCCATTTCAAAATGCCTTTTCTCTATGAACCCAAAATACTTGTCTTCATCAATCTTGAGGTTTTTAGCATTAATAAACACAAATGGCAAACTCTCTTCAATTTTTTTGCTGGTTAGTTTTTTATAAACAATCATAAACACTTTATTTTTTAGTAAATCTATAACTTCATTGCTTACAATATTTGGATTATCAACAAGGATTATATCATTTTTTTGGATATTTAAAACTTTATTTTTAAAATTAAATTCATTAATTCCTAATGTATCAAGTTTTTTTAGTATATAGTAATTGTTTATATTTGACAAAATATTATTAAATTTCCTTACAATAGATTTAATATGTTCAACGTCTTTTTCCTTCAACTTAAGTAAATTTTCGAGAGATTTTATTCTGCTTTCTCTGAAATCAGCCAATTTATTGCTGTTATTTTTTGATGCTTGTAACTTACTTTGATCACTCAGAATTTTTTGATATTTTTCCAATTCATTTTTCAAATTATTATTATATTTTTCCATTAATTTTATTTCTTCTTCATATTTCTTTAATTTATTGTACAATCTTAAGAAATCATTTTCACTTAATTGCCTCTCAACAACAACCTTTTCTATAATTTTTGATTCTTCATCCTTTTTCTCGATTATGCCGACTGCGCTTTTTATGCTTATTTCTTTTGTAATTACAAGCGCCTTTATCATGTTCCTAATATTATACTTTTTGTTCTCTTTAACAAAAAAATCTATCTTATCAAGCAATGCTTTTGTTTTTTTGTATGCAAATAATGCAGATGCCAATGCATCGCCTTGATGCTCGTCATCGAAGCTAAAATTTTGTATCATTTTCCTTTTTTCATCAACTTTGAGGTCTTCTTCAGGGCTTATAATCCTTGCTCCAAGCTTTGTAGCAAATGACTCAACAAGGCTAGGTATCTTTACCTTGTCTGTTCCAACTAAAACAACTTTGCCAATTTTCATTACTTCAGAAATCAAAAGCTTTAAATCAAGCTGTTTTGAAGACTTTAAATGAATTAAGTTGCCTTCAATATCGAGAACTGCGTAGGCTGTAGTCATCCCTGGGTCAATCCCAACAATGAGCAGTTTCTTTTCATTCATCTAAGTAATTGTATAGTTCAAATATTTAAAAAGGTTTGCGCCAATTTAATAGGCAATAATCAATAATCAATCAAAAATTATATATATAACTTAT
>CAZUWB010000155.1:0-2661 GCA_964623945.1 uncultured Methanosarcinales archaeon
TATCACCCATCAGCATAAAAGTAGCTGTGCCTGTATTCCAGCATTCAGAAATATTTGGGCAATGTGCTTCTTCACAAACAGTATGTAAATTATGCTGTTTTATTGTGGTTTTAACATTAGAAAAATTGTCATTTATTGTTAGTTTAATCTTAAGCCATTCAGGCTTAACAAGTTTTTGTTCCATTATATCTGTCCTAATGCCCAAGCCTTTAGCTTTTCATACTTTTGATTGCCGCAAAGCTTTTTGCCTGTCTTTTCATTGTAGAAAAAGGGTATGCCACCGCAAAAAACGCTTCCATCAGGGTTTCTATCTAGGTTTTCTAGAAAAGCAGCATTCTCAGCATTATGCCAAACTTCAATATGCTCAACTTTTACACCTAGTTCTTTTTCCAATTGCTCCACTAAAGGATACATATCCTTGCAATGCACACATTCTGTGCCTGTGAACATTATTAGCCTATTTCCCATTTTGCATCATTTTGTTTATTACCCATATTTTTAAAGGTTTTTGTTTTACAAATACAATGCAATATAATATCCAGCTAATGAACTTACTGCTCCTATTATAACACCCCTAATTACAGAACTTATTTTACCCTTTACGTAATAAGCAGAAATCAGCATCAGAACAAATATTAAGCTTGCAAAGAATGTGTAAAGTACCTCTTTGTAGAAAATGCTTGTAAAAATTAGTGAAGGGGAAGCCCTTGCAATATGCATATTTGAATCTTTAATTATAAAATAAAGAACAAAAATAACTATTGCTGCTATGAGCATTTGGTAAACGAATAAATTGTATTTTCCAATTACTGCCCTTACTATAACTAAGAAATAGAATGGAATGCTACCCAATGCCAATAAGTCTCTTGCAATCTCCTTAAGCCAAGATTTTTTCATTATGCTTTAGCAGAATCACTAGTTTATTAATTTTTAGAAATAGTTCTTACTTATCTTCTAAAAATATAGTATCGCCTTGAACAAAAGGCGGAGTAGAAAACAAGATTATTTCAACAGGCGTGTCGCCAATTCTTTCAAAGCTGTGAGGAACACCTGCTGGAATAGCAACTAATTGCCCCGGTCCAACTTCAGCAGTTACATCTCCAATAGTTCCTTTTGCCCTGCCTTTGTAAATGTAAACAAAGTGGTTTTCTTTTGGATGCATATGCATTGGAATTGCGCCATCTACCCTTAAGAGTTCTATGCTTCCAGTATCTGTTTCAGCAAGAACCGTGTATTTAAAATAAGGGCTTTCCTTGTCAAGCTGTCCTAATTTTTTAGGAACATCAAACACAGCTGGCTTTAATGTTTGACCTGCAACAGTTTTTGTAAAGGCCTTTAAATCACCTGGAAGAAGCCAACCAACGATTGCTCCAATCACAAAAAGAACCACAAACCATGTTTGCATCGTCTTCTTTTTCATATTCGTTTCTTTGACATAGTTATATAAATACTTTTTGGTAGTGATTAAGAAATTTTACTACTTAGAAAAACAACAAAATATTTTAAATTATCTCTATGTCTTCTTTTCCCATGCTTCTTTCACAGTAATGGCATTTTATTTTTAGCGGGTCTTTCTTGACAACATAAAATTTAGTTGCAACTTGCTCATTGTTTGTTATACAAACAGGATTAGAGCACTTTACAACATTGTCAATCACATCAGGAGTTTTTACTTTTATTTTTTCCTTGACATCATAATTTTTTATTATGTTGACAGTTGCATCAGGAGCAACAATTGCTATTTTATTAACTTCCTCTTGAGTCAAGCCCTTTCCGCCAACTTTGATAATTCCTTTTTTGCCAATTCTCTTGCTTTGCAAGTTAGTGGCAATTGAAACAACCCCTTTATGATTTTCCAAATCAAGAATCTCTACAACCTTGAAAGCTGCGTCTGTTGGTATATGGTCTATAACAGTTCCTTCTTCTATAGCGCTTATTTTAAGCTCTTTTTTTATTTCTTCTTTAAGAGCAGTTTTTGGATTGAATTTCTTAGCTCTTATTTTCTCTCTGCTTCTTCTGCTTTTCCTTGCTTTTACCTTTTTTCTTCTTCCCATATTATTTTGCTTTTCCTAAAACTAATGCAAGCAATGCTTTTCTAACTGGAATTCCATTTGCTGCTTGCTCAAAATATGTTGCGTAAGGAGTATTATCAACACTTTTATCAATTTCATCAACTCTTGGCAAAGGATGCATAATTTTCATGTCTTTCTTAACATTCTGCAAAAATGCTTCATCAATTCTGTATATGCCTTTAAATTTCTCATACTCTAACGGATCTGGAAATCTCTCTTTTTGTATTCTCGTTACGTAAAGTACGTCAAGCTCTTTGCTAAACCTTGTTAAGTCGCTTGTTTTATGGTATTTCACCTTTTTTTGGAACAGCTCATCAAGGTAATTATCTGGAATCTGCAGTTCATCTGGAGCTATAAAGTAGAAAGTCGGATTAAAATGAGCTAAGGCAATTACAAGCGAGTGCACTGTTCTTCCATATTTTAAGTCGCCAACAAACCCAACTTGAAGATTGTCTAATTTTCCCTTTATTTTTAGGATAGTATACATATCCAATATAGTTTGCGTTGGATGCTGGTTGCTTCCATCACCGCCATTTATAACAGGAATAGAAGCTGCTTCTGCAGCAAGCCTTGCAGAGCCTTCCAAAGG
>CAZUWB010000156.1:0-2658 GCA_964623945.1 uncultured Methanosarcinales archaeon
TCCATTCTTTGCATTTTTTTATTAATCATTTCAAATCACAAATTCTAATTAAGTGATACTATGTAAATGATTTTGGGTTTAAATACTATACGTGGACATGTCCAGTGGTCATGAACCCGAAATCGTAATTTGATGGTTGAAGCATTTTATAGGTGATTTGGAATGTGTAAAAATACAATAGTGTGGATTAAGTTATCTTGCTTATCCAAATAAACCCAGCTATACTTATGATAATGCTTACAATTATAGCCACAAATATCTTAACTCTAATTCTTCCTTCCTCCTTTTTTGTTAGATTCTTCCATTGTAAATAAATTGATATTAATGTAAAACATATTGTGAGTATTAAAGACAATACAACTAAATTCAATGAACGTTTTAAATCTTTAAGATTATCCATTTCAAATCCTGATGTTACTTTAAATGTATTTCCTCTCCATCTACTATTAATAATTGAAGTATGTCCCCAACTACCTAGACTCTTATTAGTTGGTGTGTATTGGTCAACTATTACCCATTCCCCTTCTTTAAACAAATCGACATATAGTCTATCTCCAGTAAATTTTTCTCCGCAATTTGTAGTATACGTCTTTCTTTCAAAATCTAAAGTAATTTCACATGAAAATTTTGGTTCTAAAGCTTTTATATTAAATGTAAAAGTCCCATAATTAGTAGGGTAAACCTTTTTTAAATCAGTATATGGCAGATCAGAATAATCTATTGGTTTGATATCTAAAACAAGTTGACCTGGTTGTACCTTTGTTGAATTATCAAGATTAAAAACTTTGATTTTTTTAATATACAAATAATCTCCAGCTCTTATAAAATAAGGAAAATTATATTTCGCAGGAATATTCAATTCTATATCAGTTGTTACAGCAAATTCAATATCAAAGCATAATCCGCTTAATTCCTTAATACTATTACAATGTAATTCAATTTCAGCATTAGCTACACTAATAAACAGAAAAAATGTAGCTAATAATATAAGTATGTTCTTCATTTTCTATAAATAATCTCTTTTATTGAAATTGGTAGGTATTCCATATTTATTTGTGGTTATTTTCGCTTTATCAATTCTACTTATTCGGAATTTCCTTATAGCATTTGTTAAATGGCAATGCCCAACTATATATTTGCTGTTTTTTGCATATATGTCTAATTTTCTTTTAGTAAACTCTTCCCTTTCCATAGAAAAATATTCCATTTCTAAAGTCAACTTATTGTCAAAAGCTTTTGCAATATTTCTTTCAATATTTTCGTCAATAATATTAGTATATGTATGATACCTTCTAACAAGAATTTCTTTTTCAGCCTTGTTTATAGAGTCATTTGGAGTTAAAGATTTCAATTTCTTTAATATCAGTTTTAAGCCTTTTTTGTCAAGCAGTTTTCCTTCGTAATAATCTTGCTCCCATGCTTCTTGCGGATTTACAAGCAAACCTTCATCTACTGCTTTAACTATCTTGTATACCTTTTCTATTTCTTTAGCAGTTAAATTTGGCATTTTTACTTATATATTTTCCCCTTTTTTGGATAATACTTATTATCAAAGCAATCATCACACATTCCAGCATGCCAATCTCTATTATGTGCTGAAATTTTCTTATTGCATTTTTTGCAGTTGTAATTCATCTCCTCATCATGCTTCATATGAAAAGTTCTAGTTTTTTCTTTAATATCTTGAGGACCTAAAGTTTCAATAAAAGCGCCTTCTTCCCAAAGATCATCTTCCTCATCATCAAATTTTTCTTCTTTCATTTTCCTTTTTCAATTGCGCTTCCAAGTTGTATTAATTTTCCTTCCTGCAGATGGTCTGCCATAAGCAGCATTCCAACAGGAAGATTTTTCTCAAAGCCAACTGGAACATTTAAGTGAGGCAAGCCAGCGACATTTGGAGAAACTGTCATTATATCTATCATGTAATGCTGCAACGGCGTTAATTTCTCAATTTCAGAAAATTTAGGCGGCAAAATAGGAGCAGTTGGGCTTACCAAAGCATCATATTTCTTGAATGCTTTTTTGTACTCATTTATCATCAATGTCCTCACTTTCATTGCTTTTAGGTAAAATGCATCTCTGTAGCCTGCCATCCTTGCAAATGTTCCCAAAATAATTCTTCGTTTTGCTTCGTCTCCAAAATTATTGCTCCTGACTTTTGTAAAATATTCATTAAAGTTATTTTCTAATTTTTCACTTATTCCATAACGCATTCCGCAATATTTTGCCAGATTAGTGCTTGCTTCAGAAGTTGCAATCATGTAATAAGTTGCAATTCCATACTTTATCGGCAATTCCAAAGAAATCTCTTCTGCTTTTGCACCTTCTTCTTCCAATTCTTCAATGCCGTTATAAACATTTTTTTCAACTTCCTTTTCAACTCCAGCACCAAAAGCTTCTTTTATTATGCCAATTTTCATTCCTTTGATTGGTTTTTTTAGATAGCTTTCATAGTTTTCGTTCTTCACATTCAATGATGTGCTATCTTTGTTGTCGTATCCTGTGATAACATTTGTCAATAATGCAACATCGTCAATTGTTTTTCCAATTGCTCCAATCTTATCCAAAGAATTGGCAAAATCAATTAATCCATATCTAGAGATTCTTCCATAAGTCGGGCATAATCCAAAAACGCCGCAAAATGAAGATGGCTCTACA
>CAZUWB010000157.1:0-2631 GCA_964623945.1 uncultured Methanosarcinales archaeon
AATGGTTAATAAAACAACAAAATCCCAAATTCCACTTGAAGATAGAACTTTAATTGATGGATTGATGCTAAAAGTATGGAAGCACGATGATGCTAAAGCACTTTCTGAAATAACAAGAATATTAGCCGACTACAGAAATAGGGAATTTTATACTATGGATTATGTATGGGAACTATTAAAATACTATGCAACGAAAAATCAGATTGTGTTATATTAGGGTTTAAGATAATCGATAATCAACAATATTTATAAACCACCTTTTCTTATATTAGTTTATGGCAAAATCTGTAAAGCTTGACGACGAGTCTGACAGCGCTGTTCTTAATGTTGCTTTAGACACTCTAAAGATTGGAAAACATGCTTTGATATTTGCCAATACAAAGAAATCAGCAGAAAAAACAGCAGAGGAAATATCAAAAAAGATAAAGAGCAATGATGATAAATTAAAAACACTGGCAGACGATGCATTGCATTCGCTTTCTAGGCCAACTAAACAGTGCGAAAGGCTGGCTTTTTGCCTGAGAAAAGGCATTGCTTTTCATCATGCTGGCCTGACTTCAGAGCAAAAAAACATCATTGAAGACAACTTCAGGGAAGGCTTAATTAAAATAATATGCTGCACCCCAACACTTGCTTATGGTGTAGATTTGCCAGCTTACAGGGCAATCATAAAAGACATGAGAAGATATACATTGCATGGCTTGTCATGGATTCCTATTTTGGATTACATGCAGATGTCCGGCAGAGCAGGCAGACCCAATTATGACAATGAAGGACAAGCAATAGCAATTGCGTTGACAAAAGCAGAAAAGGAAAAAATTGAGGAAAGATACTTAAATGGTTTGCCAGAAGACATTTTTTCAAAGCTTGCTGTCGAGCCTGTCCTTAGAACTTATGTTTTATCGTTGATAGCAGCAAATTTCACAACAACAAAAAAGCAGCTTTTTAATTTTTTTGACAAAACGTTTTATGCTCATCAATTCAAGGATTTGAGGAGATTGCATGCAACAATCTCCAAAGTAATTGATTTGCTGGAAGAATGGGAATTCATAATGAGTTCTAGTAATAATTTTTCAAGCGCGAATGAATTAGTTGATGAAAAGCTTAAAACCACTTTGATAGGAAAAAGGGTTGCAGAGCTTTACATTGATCCTTTAACTGCCAATTTTATCATCACATGCATGAGAAACGCTTCTGACAAAAAACTGGATGCTTTTTCATTTTTGCAGATGATTTCGCATACTTTGGAAATAAGGCCTTTATTGAGAGTTGGTGTTAGGGAATATGACAAATTCCAAGAATCTCTTCTTGAGCAAAGCGATTTTATTTTGGAAAATGAGCCATCAATGTACGAGCCAGAATACGAAGATTTTCTCAATTCAGTAAAAACTGCTTCAATGTTTATTAATTGGGTGAATGAGCAGGACGAAGAATTTTTGCTTGAGGAATACAACATAAGGCCAGGGGAAGTAAGAAAAAAGCTTGAGATTGCAGACTGGCTGCTTTACGCTACCGAAGAAATATGCAAGATAATGCACTACCAATCTTTGATAAAAGAAATTGTAAAAATAAGATTAAGATTGAGATATGGAGTTAAAGAAGAATTGTTGCCTTTGGTAAGGCTTGAAAACATAGGAAGGGTAAGGGCAAGGTTATTGTTTAGAAACAGGTTAAGGGACATTAAAGATATCAAGAATGCTGATTTATCAACTCTAACTCAAATTCTTGGCGAAAAAATTGCTTTGAGTGTCAAAAAACAACTTGGGCAGGAGCAAGTTGAAGTTCCTGAAAATAAAAGAAAAGGACAGATAAGTTTGAAGGATTGGTAGGGATATAAAGTATATTTTATTAGATTAATTTTGGTAGTGTAGAATGTTTTGTTATCCTGTCTCTTCCTTGATTTTTTGAATACCTTAATGCAATCTCTGCATTTTCCTTTAATTCTTCTGGAGTCATACTTTCTTTATATTGAGAAACACCACCACTTGCCGTGATTATTAAACTCTGACCCTTACCATAAGGTATTTTAATTTTTCTTGTATTTTCCAAAAATCTATTCGCTGCTTTAAATGCATCTTCTTCATTAGCACCATACAATATAACTGCAAATTCTTCTCCGCCACCAACTCTTCCTTGATGTGTAAGCGCATCAGGAACTCTTGCAGTGTAATCTAAAGAACTATTATATTGCTTTCTTCTGTCATTTAACTTTCTTTTGTCTTCTGTGGTCCCTGTGTCCTTGGTTCTCCTGATTTTAGTTCTAAAATCTTTTTCCAACAATTCTGCAAATAATTTAATTGCTTCATGACCTTTTGCATAGCCATACTTCTCATTGAAGTCATGAAATTTATCTAAATCCAACAAAAGATAAGACAGTGGAACTTGGTTCACTTTAGCTTTAGATATAGACTGGGGCAATAATACATCCTCAAAATATATCCTGTTATACAAACTAGTTTGACCATCAAACACTTGAGGAACAATGTTTTTAAAATCATCCGGGTATTGGCTTAATAACTCCTCCAAACCTTTTTTAGTTAAGTCTGGTGTCCTTCTAAATAGCTCTGCCAATACGCTTGGACTAAAACTTTCATAAATTCTTATTAAAGGTATTTCTCCATTTTTCATATA
>CAZUWB010000158.1:0-2624 GCA_964623945.1 uncultured Methanosarcinales archaeon
GAAATCAGTTGACACTTTGCGAGACATAAAGTCTCGAGTGCTCACTTCGTTCGCATATTTTTATTTAAAAACCTAAGAATTGGTAGATATTCAGTCTATATAAAGCTTTTGGTTTTGTGAGCTGTAAAGTAAAAGTGGTATAAAAATAAAAATTAAGAAATAAATTTTTATATTCCTGCATAATAACTTATATTCTTCTATAATGACACAAACAAATACTGATTTACAAATTAAGTGCAAATGCGGACATCCGCGAGGAGACCATTATCCTGATGTGGCCAATAATCTTTTTTGTATTATTCAATTTTGTTTCTGCAAAAATTTTCAGCCAAAAGAGGCTGATGAAAACAAAGCACAAGAAAATATTTAATCCTTATCACAAAAACTTTGCGCCAACAAATCCTGCTCCAATCAAGCCAATATTGTGATTAGTTATCAAATATATGGGAATTTTCTTTAAAACATAGGGAAGTTTATAGTTTTCTTCAAATTTCTTAACAAAATTTCTGTCAAAAATATCTTTATTTTTTGGAGCTATTCCTCCTGCAATATAAACGCCACCATAAGCTAATACATCAAGGGCAAAATTTTTTGCAAACTTCGCATAAATTATTTTAAAAACATCAAATGTTGCTTTGCATGTCTTATCGACTTTCCTGTACTTTGATATTAATTCAGGCTGGTATTTAGACTTGTCAATTTCTTTTGTAAATTTTGTTTCTTTAAATTTTCCGCTTTTTCTTAAAAATAAATAAATATTCTCCAATCCTTGCCCAGATAACACAAGTTCGTATGGCACATTATTTTTTATCTTTTTATTTTTTTTAATGAAATTAATTAAATCAAATTCCGTTTGATTTTGCGCCGCAAAGTCACTATGCCCTGCTTCTGACGGTATAGGAATATATGATTTATAATCATCATCAAAAATTAATGTTGTTTTTCCTAAGCCAGTTCCAGCTCCTACAACAATCATAGGCGCTTTAGGAATTTTAGGGGCTTTTTTAATTACAACAAAATCTTTTTTGGCTAATAGGTTTATTCCATAACCTATTGCCTCAAAATCATTTATAAAAAGAATTTTTTTAAGTTTAGTTTTCTTTAGTAATTCCTTTTTGCTTATATCCCATCTGACATTTGTTACTTTCGCATAATTTTTATTAGCAGACAAAACACCAGCAATGGCAATGCAAGCCTCAGTTATTTTTATATTATAATTTTTTTCAATTAAGTTTAATGTTTCATTTATTGCGAAATACAATCCTCTAATCTGCTTGCTTTTTGAGTGAAATGAAGAAAGAAGCTCAGGCAATTTATTTTTAATGCCAAAAATACCTAAATTAGTGTTTGTGCCGCCAACATCAACACCAAGAATATAGGATTTATAGCCTTTCTTATTGAATTTTTCATACTCTTTTTTGCCATGAAGCATTTTGAATTCTAATAAATGTCATATTATTTATATTTATTGTTTAAATTAATTTGTAATTATTTTTTTCTTAATAATGTAGAAATAGCTAGCATTGTTGCCCCAATGCTATTAAAAATCAAATCAAATATCGAGTTGTCCCAGCCTCCTTCGTCACCTGCACCAAACTTGAAAAAGCCTTCACCAATTCCAAGGACTTTGTAGCCAGCCCACTCAATCATCTCTCCAATCACACCAATTCCAAGTGCAAATACAATGAGCAATAAAAAGCGTTTTGGCTTGCTTGTTTTCTCTCTAAATGCCCTGTCTGTTATGATGGCAATTGTGAAGCCTCCAACAAAATGCATATAGAACTCAAACCTTATACCAAACGGGCTTGTGCTATAAAAAAAGAGGTCATGCAATGTCAATGCAAAAATCAAGGTGAAATAACTTTTGTAATCTTGATGCAATTTATTATAAAGTTTATAGAAAATTCCCACAATTATAATTGAAGCAAGAACATCAAATATTAAGTCTCTCCTCATAGAAATTGTGTATTTTACTGCAAGAATCGTAAAAATTATTCCTGCAATTATTGTCAACAAGTTTTTGATTTTATTATCTCTTGATTTATTGATTTTAAACATTTTAACAATTGTTTAGTTAATTTTTGGCAATATTTATTAATTTATTGGAATTATTCATTTATATGAAATATAATAAAACATTGGAATATTTATATAGCCTAGAAAGCCCGAAAATAAAGCTTGGGCTTAAAAATATTCAAACCTTGCTTAAAAAAATTGATAATCCGGAAAGAAACTTAAAATACATTCATGTTGCTGGAACCAATGGCAAAGGCAGCGTTTGCGCAATGCTTTTCTACATTCTCAAAGAAGCAGGCTATAAAGTTGGCTTGTACACAAGCCCTCATTTAAAAAAATTCAATGAAAGGATTAGGATTAACGAGCATTTCATAACAGACAAGGAAATTGTGGAGTATTTCCTGAAAATTAAGCCTTACATAACAAAACAAAGCTTTTTTGAGATAACAACTGCAATGGCTTTTCTCTATTTCAAAGACAAAAATGTTGATTTTGTTGTTTTGGAGGTTGGCTTGGGTGGCAGGCTAGACGCAACTAATGTTGTAACTCCTTTGGTTTCGGTCATAACTAATGTGAAGATTGAGCATACAGAACTATTGGGCAAAACA
>CAZUWB010000159.1:0-473 GCA_964623945.1 uncultured Methanosarcinales archaeon
CTTGATCACTATTTTCTCATTATTAATCATTCACAGAAATTTACAATCAGTGCGGGGTATGGTTGTGGCATGATATTTTGCACTATTTCCCTCTAAAACTAGCCTAGGCATGAACATTTTCTGTATTAGAACATATGAAAAAACACCATTTAATAATTAAATAAATTGATATTGATTTTTTCGGATCTCGGAAATAATACAAATTAGAATCGTTGGAAAGATATTATTTGAAAAGCACAAGATTACTGAGTGTTAATTTTGTATTCTTGCATCAACACTTGTTTTATTTCATTATAACTAAACGGTTTGTATATTATTGCAGTAATGTTCAATTTATTTAGTCGTTGGTCTGTCTCTGATGAAATATCAGCTGTTACTGCAACAATTTTTGCCTCAGGATCAAATTCTTTGATCTTTTCAATGCCATAAAACCCATCTTTGTAAGGCATCATAATATCTGTAAATATAATTTC
>CAZUWB010000159.1:483-2610 GCA_964623945.1 uncultured Methanosarcinales archaeon
GCCTCGCTTGTAACTTGAACACGCTTCAGTCACAATTTCAGGTCGATGTTTCATGTACAAAGATACTGCATCATTACCATTGTATCCTCGCGCCAGTACCTCTAGTCCCATAAGTTCTAAAAGTTCAGAGAATACTTTGACGATGTTTTTGTCATCATCTATTACAATGCAAGTAATCACCAGTGTATTAAATGATGTTAATATATAAACAAACATATGATTTCAGCGGAGACAAAATTATTATAAATTCTAAGAAATTATTTTGTTGTAAGAAATATGTACTTTTAATATGTGACAGTGACTCAAAATTATAGCATGCATTTTAATGATAAAATAAAACTAAGTGTAGGTTTTTTAATTATTCTAACTACCATTACTGTATACGAGTTATCGGTTAATGAAATAAAGAAAATTCCATTAAATTATGAGTTGATTTCTGAACATGAGGGACAGGATCGTGTATTGGAACATATCGATGGAAATCTGTCAGAACCGTTCTTGATAAGAGAGACACTGAGACAAAACGTTGTTGATGTGAAGGGAGATATTTTAGAGATAAAAGCCACTGTAATTGGAATTGATTCTGCCACAAATAAGGTAATCTTTGATAGCGCACAGACTTTTTTTGTAGATAGAAATACTAGAAAACATGCACAGATAGATGAGTATTTTGCTTTTCCACCAAATGTTCAAAAACAAAATTATGAATTCTTTCATCCGATGATCTTTACTAAAACAACTTTTGTTTTTGAAGGAGTAAATAACATCAACGATCTTGATGTATATGATTTTTCATGTAAATACAGTGGTACTGATGTATCTCAATCTTTTCCGCAATTTGCATCAAAAAAAATACTTTCTGATGGAAAATGTATGATATCTGTCGAGCCTGTTACCGGAATGGTGGTTACTTTTTCCAAAGAATGGGATGACTATTTTGTAGATGATGGAATCAGAGGAGATCAAGTAGAAATCGGAGGCAAACACACAACGGAATATTCAAAATCAATTTTAGTAAATGCTTCAAAATCTACAAAGTCACTTTATTATTTTTTTGATGTCATCCTTCCAGTATTAATTACAATAATTGAAATCATCGTATTGCTGGTGGTGCTTTTATTTGAAAAAACAAAGAACCAAACCAAAGTGATCATACAAGCACAAAATCATTTGATTAAAAAAGAAAAATTATCTACAATCGGGGAATTAACTGCAAGGATTTCCCATGATTTACGAAATCCATTAAGTACAATCAAATTATCTGTGGACGCTATTGAATTTAGAATCAATAAAAAATTGGATCCGAAACTAGAAGAATACATTCCCGTGATAAATGATGCCTTATCTAGAATCAATTATCAAATAGGTCAGGTCTTGGGTTTTGTCAAGACCACATTACTTGACATGAAACTAGTCTCAATTTCAAAAATTTTGCAAGAGTCTATTACAAATACAAACATTCCAAATCGTATTTCAATTACACTGCCGGAAAATGATTTTTCATTGATTGCAAGCAGAATTCAATTGGAGGCTGCATTTAGCAATATTTTGTCTAATTCCATTGATGCAATCGGTGAAAACAAAGGAAATATTACAATACGTGCTAGAAATGAGAAAGATAATTTGATTTTAGAGTTTGAGGATTCTGGCACTGGGATATCAAAAGAAGATATTGATAAAATATTTGAACCATTATTTACCACAAAACAACAAGGGACAGGACGTGGACTTACAAGTGTGAAATCAATCATTAATGTACATGGTGGGACAATATCTGTAAAATCTCCACCAACAGTTTTTACAATAACACTTCCACAAAATCCAAATATCAAAAAATAGGTTGGGAGTATACTCCCACGACTAAGCACTTATTCAAATGCCCCAAAAGTAGAGATTCTACACTAAAATCCTTCTAAAACTATGGGCAACGTGACAAATTGTAATGACACTGTTACGTTATAAAATTATGAACAGTCTTTGTACCAAACCAACAGATAATGTAACAGCATAGATTATTTCTAGAAGGAATTAGTGCACAATATCATAACCACAACTATCTACACTTACAATCTATGCGGGAGGTGGGATTTGAACCCACGAACTCCTAAGAGATAGGGTCCTAAGCCC
>CAZUWB010000160.1:0-2595 GCA_964623945.1 uncultured Methanosarcinales archaeon
GATATGACTGCTACATAACTATTGCTATCGGTCTAAAAGACCA
Source organism: uncultured Methanosarcinales archaeon (assembly GCA_964623945.1). Classification (GTDB taxonomy): domain Archaea; phylum Nanobdellota; class Nanobdellia; order Woesearchaeales; family GW2011-AR4. Next base: position 44 of record CAZUWB010000160.1, read on the forward strand.
GTACATTTGCCTAAATATTCACGAGAAAGATGAGAGGGACTTTTGTGTTAGCCGCTCAAGTTAAGGGTGATTTTCAGGTTTAAATATCCACAACGATACTTGCTTTATATCCACTTTCCTCTTTTTTCACTTCAAACATATGCATTGTAACCGCTTTTATATCATTTTCCAATTGCTGTTTCTGCGGATTTATCGTGTCACCTTCAAGAGTTGCCTTTAATTTGAAACTCTTGTTTTCCCTTATTGCAACCTTTACCAATTTAAAAACCATATATTTTGAATCTTTCAAAAACAATATCTCAGAAAGAAAATCATAAAGCAAATTGTCTATTTTTTCATTTTCCAGCTTAAATTCAATTTTTTTCTTTGCATCTATTGTTTTTATTTCTGCGCTCAACTCAAATATCGCCATTGCTGCATTCTCAAAAACCTCATTTAAATCTTTCCCATAAGCTTCATATGCAATGTCGGCAATTGCAACATTCTCAAGAAATTTGTATTTTGTTTTGTCGTTTTTTATGTTCATTTTACCATTAGTGTCCTTCAAAAAATTTGCCTACAAACCATATAACCAAAACACCAAAAACTAGCAAAGCGAACTGAACAAATGACTTTTTCAAATCTTTTTCTTTTTGGATTTCGGGAATCAAATCAGTACTTGCAATGTAAATAAAACCGCCAGCTGCAAAAGCTGTCAAGTAAGAGCTGGAATTTTGAATGTAGCTTGAGTAATAGAATGCAATCAAAGCTCCTATGACAGAAGTTAATGCAGTTAAAAAATTATAGACTAAAGCTTTTGCTTTTGAAAAGCCGCCGTAAATCAAAACAGCAAAATCACCAATCTCCTGCGGAATCTCGTGAGAAATAATTGCAATTGTTGTAACTATTCCGAGTGCTGTGTTGTTCAAAAAACTGATTGAGATTACTGCACCATCCAAAAAGTTGTGTATAGCATCACCAAACATATTTAGGTAAGTAAAACTATGCACTTCTTTGTTTCCAGTATGGTGATGATGCCAGTATAGAAATTTTTCAAGAATAAAAAATGACAAAATTCCAAGTAAAATAAAAAGCGGGATTACATCTTTAAATCCTGATTCAAGGGCCTCTGGGAGTAAGTCAAGAAAGGCCGCTCCTAAAAGGGAACCTGCTGCAAAGCTTACAAGAAAAAATAAATATCTCTTTAATATTTTTTCTTTCAAAAAAATAAAAATTCCTATAATAGAAACTAAGCTCACCAAAATAACCGCAATTAAGATTTGGAGTAAGATGATTGGCATTTTGTATCAATAAATAACTCTTATTTATAAAGGATATTGTTTTGATTTGTTATTTAATTTTTATTAAAAAGATTATGCTTATTATTAAGAAAACAATACTTATTCCTATAAGACACCCAGAAAAAATAGCAAAGAGAAAGTTAATCTACAAGATAGATAAAAGTGGTTTTGTCCACTGGCAAAATGTTGAAAAAGAAGTTAAAGAATTGAAGTCAAAAATAAAACAAACAGTATTACAAAAAACAATATTATAATATTCAAATTAGAGGTGCCTTTAATATTCCCCACGGGTTTGAGACCAACAACAGGCTTGCTTATTCCTGCTTCTGCAACTGCATTGATAACATCATTTATATTTTTATATGCAAAGCCAGCTTCCTCTGCCAATCCTGACATTGATGTTGCTTTGACGTAAATGCCTCTTTTTTCCATATCCCTTTGTAATTGTTCGCCTCTTACTTGATGTTTTGCAGCTGCCCTTGACATTGTTCTTCCTGAGCCATGCGCTGTGCTTCCAAAAGTTTCATCCATTGCTTTTTGTGTTCCGACAAGCAAAAATGAGCCGGTTTCCATTGAACCGCCAATAATAACAGGCTGTCCAGTTTCTTTGTAAAGTTTTGCCAATTCTGGATGGTGTGGAGGAAAAGCCCTTGTACTTCCTTTTCTGTGAACAACAACCTTTTTCTTTTTTCCATCAATTGTGTGCTCCTCAAGTTTTGCAATATTATGAGCAACATCATAAACCATGTGCATTTCCAATTTTTCAGCTTCTGTTTTGAAAACTTTTGAGAATCCTTCTCTTATCCTGTGCAAAATAACTTGCCTGTTGGCAAAAGCCATATTTGCAGCACAAGCCATTGCCTTGTAATAATCCTGTCCTTCTTTGCTTTGAAATGGTGCACAAGCTAATTCCCTATCATAAACAGTAATTCCATATTTTTTCATTGAACCTTCAAAAACTCTTAAGTAATCAGTTCCTATCTGATGTCCAAAACCGCGAGAACCGCAATGAACCATAACAACAACTTGCTCTGCTTGATTGATTCCAAATTTTTTTGCTAATTCTTCATCGAAAATATTTTCTGCTTTAACAATTTGAATTTCCAAATAATGATTTCCAGAACCTAATGTTCCTAATTGACTAAGTCCTCTTTCTATTGCCTTAGAGCTAACTTTTTCAGGCTCAGCCCAGTCTATTTTTCCGTAACCCTCTGTTCTCTCCAAATCTTCCTGCCATCCATAACTATTTTCAACACACCATTTTGAGCCATA
>CAZUWB010000161.1:0-1387 GCA_964623945.1 uncultured Methanosarcinales archaeon
TAATTGCAATTTTAGTATTTTTGCTACTTCATCAGCAAGCTTTTTATTTGCAGTTCCAGATATTAACTTGAAATGCTCCTTAAGCAAAAGACCACCCTGTTTATGTCGAATTAGAATAATTAGCACTTTAAAAAGATTTGGGTTTTGGCAATATTGGAATAAAAAGAAACATTTATAAAGTAATTATATTTTGAATTATTGATATGATAGTTTTATTAAGGAATTCAAAGGCGATAGCGGCTTTTTGATAATTCTTATTACTTATATTTTCATTAAAATTTTTAATTGTTAAATTGTCAAAAACCACCACAAATAAGTGGAATTTTGATGTTTAAACAATCTGAAAATGACAAACCAAAAAATTTCACCATCAATGTTCATTGGAGTAAATGGCAAAGATATGATTTCATTCGGCTCCGGACAGCCAGATTTAGTTCCTCCAAAAGACGTATTTTCATGTAAACCTACTTTTAGCGATTTTAAGTACGGTCTGATAGCAGGCCAGACAGAATTAAGGGAGGCATTGACAAAAGATTTTGATGGGAGCACAAAAGATAATTTTGTAATCACGAATGGCGCATCTGAAGCACTTGATTTAACATTTAGGGCAATTGGCAAACCAAAAGACAAGATATTGTTGCATACACCATATTACTATTCATATAAGCCGCTTCTTGAGATGAATAATTTAGTTCCTTTGTATGTTGAAACAATTAAAGGGAAGATAGATGTTGATGACTTCGAGAAAAAAGTGCATAAAGTAAAGGCAGTCTTAATAAACTCGCCTTCAAACCCGACTGGGAGAATACAAGATATAAAAACTTTGAAATTCATAGAGAAAATTACTCAAGACTTGGATATGCCTTTAATTTCTGATGAGGTATATAAAGATCTTATCTATGAGAGAGAGAACTATATGCTTTCAGGCAATCAAGTTATTACAATTAATTCTTTTTCAAAAACATTTGCAATGTGCGGCGCCAGAGTCGGTTATCTTTATTCAAATGATAAGTCGATTGTTGATAATGCAATTCAATTGAAAACACACACTTCAATGAATACCAATATGTTGGCGCAAAGGATGGCATTTTGCGCGACAAAGGTCCCAAAAAAATACATTAAATCTCAAGTTGAGATATGGAAAAAGAGAAGAGATATAATATACGAAGGAATGCTAGAACTTGGCTTAGATGTGTGGAAACCAGAAGGAGCATTTTACATTCTGCCAAAAATCAAAAATCCAAGAAAATTTGTGTTGGATATGTTTAAAAAACATAAAGTGATTACTTACCTTGGAGAATGGTTTGGCGCTGACAACAGAGTAAGATTTTCGTATGCATTAGATGCTGATAAGATTGAAGAAGGTTTAAAGAGGGTTGGAAAGTAT
>CAZUWB010000161.1:1487-2572 GCA_964623945.1 uncultured Methanosarcinales archaeon
TTTTGCTGAGCTAGATGCAGAAGCGGAATAAAAGTGTGAACTTTGTCTTCCTTTGAATCAGAAGGCAATAATTTTGAAAAAGTCAATTTATCTTTCAATGCGCTGATGAAAAATGATTTTATCTTGCCATAAACTTCTCTTATTATTTCAGTTACATCTTTTTTCTTTTTAGGAGCTTCCAAATTAAGTGGCGGAATGGAATGAAGCAGTCTTCTCTTTTTTACTTCCAAAGCTCTCTCCAAAGCTTGGACCAAATCAAAAATCGAAACTTTTCTTTTCCTTGGCTGAGGAGTTCTTGGTATCAAAGACGGTATTTCACCCAATTTGGTTATTTCGCTTGTTTCATCAAATCCGAGTTCTTGCATTTCGTCTTCAACACCTATTAAAAGTCTATCAAGCTCGCTTAAATCCTCGCCAACAAGCTTTGTAGATTTAATCTTGAGCAGAATGGCAGCTGCAAGTAAAACCTTGCCAGAAATCCTGAAATCATGCCCTTTAAGATTTCTAATCATATCAATGTATTTCTGCGCCAAAACACTCACATCAATATCCCAAGGATCCATCTGCTCGCTTTTTACAAGCTCATAAATTATACTCTGCCAAGTAATCTCATCAGCTTTGGAAAATATTATATTGAAAATTTTATCGTGCGGGTCCATTTTAGTCAGTTGTGAGTGAGCAACTCGCTCACATTTCACTATTTTTATGGTTTATTATATATAAATTTATTTATTGTTGAATAGTGACCGAAAGGCATAAATACAAGTAATATGAAAGTTATTCTGTTTGATGATGAACCTCAAACTATCTAAGCATGATAAGTATGTATTAGAGCTAAGCAATAAAATAAAGAATAACTATGATTCTATATCTGTCAATGTTCCTGTTAAGCATTCAAAGCGCTCTTTAGGAGAGATTGACATAATTGCTAAAAAAGGCAACAGGTTTGATTTGTATGAAGTCAAATGCTCCTACAGGATTTTAAAAGCAAAAAAGCAGTTAAGCAGAATGAAAAAATATTTGAACTTGAAAAATGCAAGGAGCTATTTCTATTGCGGGAATTCTAAATTACTTGTTACTATTTA
>CAZUWB010000162.1:0-2553 GCA_964623945.1 uncultured Methanosarcinales archaeon
CTCTGCGCTATCTCATTCTCGTGGTGGGGAAAAACCAAGTCTACTCCACCTGCATGAATGTCAAAATGCTCGCCAAGATATTTCATGGACATTGCTGAGCATTCAATATGCCAGCCTGGCCTTCCATTATCAATTTCTGTATTCCACACAACATTTCCATCTTCATTGTCATAGGCCTTCCATAATGCAAAGTCCTTTGCCTCACCTTTCTCATAGGAATCCTGTTTTACTCTTGCTCCTTCTTTTAAGTCAGCTATTTTTGTATGCGATAATTTACCATAATCCTTGAATTTTGAAATATCAAAGTAAATGCTTCCATCCTCGCTTTTATATGCAAACTTATTTTTTAATAACTTTTTAATGATTTCAACCATTTCCTTGACATGCTCTGTAGCCCTCGGATAAATGTCAGCCCTGTCAATGCTCAAAGCTTCAATGTCATCAAAGAAAGCCTTTTCATATCTTCTTGTATACTCTTTGAGAGAAATCCCTTCCTTGTTTGCCCCTTTTATGGTCTTGTCATCAACATCCGTTATGTTCATTACATGCTTTACCTTGAAGCCCGAGTATTTCAAATACCTTTTGAGAATATCACTACATACATAAGCCCTGAAGTTGCCGATGTGAGCGAAGTCGTATACGGAATGCCCAAAATTACAGTGACATGTGAGCGAGTTCGCTATGGACTCGCTCACTCGCATTCCACTTAATCTTGTTTGGCCCGCATGTATACATGCTCACAGTTTTTCCAATTGGCTTAAATGCTTCCTTTTTCCTGGTTAATGTATTGTATAATCTAAGCACCATCTTTATTATAATGAAGTTAATCTTATTATCCCCTTGACTGAATCAAAGTTTTTGTCAAATGAAAAAATCTCTTTGATTTTAAGCTTTTCTGAAAGAGCCACAAGAGAGCAATCGCCTATCGATAAAATTTTGTATTTCTGGAAGATAGCTTTAAGATTCTTTAAGTCCATATCTATAATTTCTATATTGTCTGCCTCTGTTAGGTACACCAATGCTTCATTTGCCTTTTGAAATCCAGACTTTTTAAGAAGAAAATTCGCGCATTCAGCAACGATGTAAGGTGTTATGAAAACTCTTGAGATATTGCCGTGCATGAAATTTTCAAGTATATTCAATGATAGATTATTGTACTGGTCTCCATCAAGTTTTGCTCCAATAAAAACGCCGGAATCAAAAATTGCTTTCGAAATCATCGTTTTTTGTTTCTAATCAGCATATCGTCATGCGCTATAGTGTCAATCTCTTCCATCCAGTTTTTTCCTACCTTGATTTTTGAACTGGAAAGGAATTTTTCAGTCATGATTTTTGTGTTGTTACTTTTTTTCCCGGTTAAGTAATCCATAAATCTATTTTTGTTTTCAAGTGAGAATTTTATAGCTTTGTCTATCAAATTCTTTTGTGTTACCTTGCTGTCTCTCTTAAGGAGCTCTGTCTGCAACTCGCTAAGGATGATTATATCTTCTTTGTAAAGTTTTCTTGATACATCCATTTTGACCACTTGACTACTAGTAGTTAAAACTACTATTTAAAAGTTTTGGTTTTTCTGTTGTAAAAGACAGGATGGCTTTGCCTATTGTTTCCAATACATTATTTTTTGATAATATTGCTTCTTGTGGCATTTTTTATAGTTTATAATTTCTTTGTTTTATAGATATAAAAACAAATATTAGATTTTAAATATTATTAGAAGTACTAGCAACAACACTCTATAAAATCAGAATTTTTTGTCACTAGTTGCTTATGCATTTTTAAAGGTAAACCCTAGCGGTTAATATCATTTGCGGAGAATATTTCTACCGCTTCTCCAATATATCGAGAATATGATTCACAACACCATCAAATGAATGAAGTTTTTCTTTTTTTCCTTCTATTAATGCTTTCAGCTTGACTAGTCTTTTATAAGTCAATGGTCTGACTTTTATTGTTTTGAAGTCGTATTTTGAAAAATTACTTGTTTTTGCACCGATAATCAACACTTTTCATGTTCTTGCCTCCTGTATATATTTTAAAAAAAGAGCGAGGGATGGGACTCGAACCCATGAATAAGCGGGTTGCAGCATCGAGTTCGGTTTGAAACCGAAACGCTCGCCTTAGCCGCTTGGCTTTGAGGTTCGTGAGCTGCTTGATGAAGTCAAGCTCGCTTTCGACTAAACCCTCGCAAAGCGGAAAGCTTTTTCAGCTCGCCTAATTTTGCCCTCGCTTAACTAACAATGAGAGAATTCTATCAACAACAATCGCATCTATAATAATCTTGCCTAATCATGGAATTGATGAGATTCCAATGCATATACAAATGTTTATGTCCCATTTTTTTGCCTAATTCAGCTTTTTCATTTTTACTTGTCCAGTCCGCGGTTGTTTAAGTCTATGGATTCCAAGCTCTCAAGGAATTCCTTGAATTTTTCGCCGCCCTGCCCGTCACTATTACGGGCTCGCGTTCCATATTCCGCAGAGTTTAGTTTTGTCTTTTGAACCAATTTTAACACCTCCGAATTGTTTAGAAAAAAAGTAAGGTTAAAATCGGCA